>DAHWEX010000015.1 GCA_027326205.1 Actinomycetota bacterium | reverse complement strand
GTGTACTGGCACGGCGGCAGGCTGCTCGCCTCCAAGGAGGACAGCGCGCCGGTCCAGCTCGACCCGGACACGCTCGACACGGTCGGCGAGTTCACCTGGGAGGGCGACCTGTCGTCCCGGACGGCGACCGCGCACCCCAAGGTCGACCCGCGCACCGGCGAGCTCGTGTTCTTCGGCTACATGGCCAAGGGCGAGGCGACCCGGGACATCGCCTACTACGAGGCGGACGCGACCGGGCGGATCGTGCACGAGGCGTGGTTCGAGGCGCCGTACTCGTCGATGGTGCACGACTGGGCGGTAACCGAGAACTTCGTGGTCTTCCCCATCATCCCGCTCACCGCCTCGGCGGAGCGGCTGGCGGCCGGCGGCCCGCTGTACGTCTGGGACGGCGGGCAGGACGTCTACCTCGGCGTCGTGCCGCGCAAGGGCGGGACCGTCCGCTGGTACCGTGGCGCCAACCGGTTCGCCTCGCACATCATGAACGCCTACGACGACGGCCGGCACATCCACATCGACACCCCGGTCGGCGAGAAGTCGGCCTTCCCCTGGTTCCCCGACATAACCGGCGCGCCGTTCGACCCGGAGAAGGCGAGCGCGCGGCTCTCCCGGTGGACGATCGACACCCGCGCCGCCCCGGACCGGCGCGACGGCCCGGTCGACACCGTGGGCACGTTCGCCCAGCGGCGGCTCACCGGCTGCTCCGGCGAGTTCCCGCGCACCGACGACCGCTGGGCGACGCTCGGCTACCGGTTCGGGATCATCAACCTGACCGACGTGCCCGGCGAGCAGCCGGACGACGGGCTGCCCGGGTTCCGCTGGCTCGGTCAGATCGACCCGGTCTCCGGCGCGATGAAGACCCGGTTCGCCGGGCGGAACGCCACGGTCCAGGAGGCGATCTTCGTGCCGCCGTCCGGCGCCGAGACGGGATGCGGCGAAGGCTACGTGATGCAACTGGTGGACCGGCACGAGACCGGCACGACCGACCTGCTCATCCTCGACGCCCAGCGCGTCGACCAGCAGCCGGTCGCGACGCTGCGCATACCGGTCAGGATGCCGGGCGGGCTGCACGGCAACTGGGTGACGCCGCGGCAGCTTGCGCAGCGGGCTGGGTAGCGGGCTGGGGTAGCGGGCTGGGGTCGCCAGTCGCGGGTAACGACAGGGAGGTCGCGATGTCGCCGGAACAGGACCGGATCGCCGAGCTTGAGCACCGGCTCGGCCTGGTGGAGGACGAGCTGGCCATCAGGCGGCTGCAGCACGCCTACGGCTACTACCTGGACAAGTGCTACTACGACGAGGTGGTCGACCTGTTCGCCGAGGACGGGGAGGTCATCTTCATCGGCGGGGTCTACAAGACGAAGGCCGGCGTGGCGCGGCTGTACACCGGGCGGTTCCGCAGCCGGTTCACCGACGGGCACAATGGGCCGCAGTTCGGCAGGCTGCTCGACCACCCCATCCTGCAGGACGTCATCTCCGTCGCCCCGGACCGGCGTACCGCTTACGCCCGCTACCGGACGCTGATGCAGGCGGGCACCCACCAGCTCGCCGCGAGCGAGCAGGCCCCGGTCCGGCAGTGGATGGAGGGCGGCGTCTACGAGAACGCCTACGCCAACACCGACGGCGTCTGGAAGATCAAGAAGCTGTTCTACCGGGCCTTCTGGCACGGCACGATGGAGCACGGCTGGGCCTACACTCCGGTGGACTACGTGCCCAACGCGTCGGTTCTGTACCCGGAGGACCCGTACGGCCCCGACGAACTGCTCCAGGGCGCGCCCCGGCTGTGGCCGGAGACGACCACGCTGCCGTTCCACTACCGGCACCCGGTCACCGGCAAGGAGTTCGTTCCCGACGAGTGGGGCGGGTTCCCGGCGGAATTAGCCGTACGGCGGCCGCGGTCGGTCGGCTGCGGTGGCCGGCCGTGTTGGCCGGGTGCGGTGGCCGGCCGTGTTGGCCGGGTAAAGCCGTGGCCGGGTAAAGAGGCGTGGGCGGCCCCCGCCCAGCCGCCCACAGCTACCAGGAAAGTCCACGCGCGGCCGCGCCGCCAGCGCGCCGCCCAGGTCCGGACAAGCTCCGGACAAGCTCCGGACAAGCTCCGGACAAGCCCCGGGCGTGGTCTGGGCGTGGTCTGGGCGGGCGGCGGCTAGCCGCGATGCCGGTCAGTTAAGCGCCCCGGTCGCGGTGCGGGGACGTCCCGTATGCCCGGCTTGCCGGTATCGCCGCGTTTGTGGTCGGGTTAGCGAGCTGGCGGGGCGGTGCCGGCCTGGCGGAGGCGGGCACCGCTTCGTTGAGTGGACGGCATACCGGCTAGCCGGCCGGGCCGTTCCGCCGGGCGAGGGCGGCGACGGCCTGCCGCGCTAGCGAACTCGTCGGGTGGTCGGGGCCGAGGACGCGCACGCTGTCGTCAAGCACCGCCGTCAGCACGGCGGCGGCGGCCGGGGCGTCGTCGGAGTCCAGCAGGACCAGGCCGAGGCGGTACCTGCTCGCCAGGGTCAGCGGGTGCGCCGTGCCGAGCATGCGTTCCCGGTCGGCGACCAGCTGGCGGGCGAGCGGTAGCGCCTCGGCCGGCCGGCCGAGATCATGGACCGCGACCGTCAGCGAGTGCAGGACCGACAGGGTCCGGGGATGGGCGGCCCCGCGAACCGCGGAGCTGAGCGCGAGCACCGCGCGCAACTCGCCCTCGGCGCCGCGGTCGCCCAGCTCGCGCCGGACATCCGCCAGGTAATGACGGGTGGTCAGGGTCGCCGGATGCCCCGGGCCGAGCACCGCGGAGCGCAGCGCGAGCACTTCCGCGTACTGCCGCCGGGCGGCGGCGAGATCGCCCCGCGCGCGCAGCAGGTCCGCCATGCCGTTGCGGCTGGTCAGGGTGTCCGGATGCCGTTCACCGAGGATGCGCAGCCGCGACTGCAGCGTCGACTTGAGCAGCGCCTGCGCCTCTTCCAGGTTGCCGCGGACCCGCAGCACCCGGGTCAGGTAGTGCTGGGAGTCCAGCGTGTCCGGATGATCCGGGCCAAGCAGCGCGGCGCGGCTCGCCACCGCCGTCCGGTACAGCCGCTCCGCCTCGCCGAGCCGGCGCTGGTCGTAGCGCAGCCTGGCCTGATCGTGCCAGATGGTCGCGTGCCTGGCATCGCCGCGCGGCAGCTTGCGGCCGGCCGTCCTGCTCACCGCGGTGTAGGCGGCGTCGGCCTGGGCCAGGTACCCGGCGGCGCGCAGGTACCCCGCCGCACGCCGGGCCAGGTCAACGGCCGCGGCCGCGTCGCCGTAACCGAGGTCGCCGATCAGCTCAAGCGGCGCGGCGCAGTGATCGGCGAGCAGCCGCCACCGGTCCCAGTCCGACGGCCGTTCCGGGTCGCTCAGCTCCACGACCGGCCGCAGCAGTGCCGTCATCAGGGCGACGTAGGCCGGCAGGTCGCGGCGTACGTCGGGCGCGCGCCGCGCGATGCCGCGGACCACCGGGTGCAGCGTGAGCAGCCGGACCGCCGGCTGCCCCGGGTTGAGCTCGATCAGGCCGACGCCGTCGAGCGCCCGCAGCGTGGCCCACAGTTGCCCGGGGTCCAGCACCGAGAAGAGCGGGGAGAGCGTGAGGATGTCGGCTCGCAGCAGCATTTCGTAGGCGATCGGGGCGGGCCCGAAGCAGCAGAGCAGCCGCAGCAGCGGCCCGGCGTTGCCGAGCCCCCGGCTGGCGAGCAGCGCCAGGGACAGCTCCCAGGCCGCGTCCAGCGTGCCTGCCCCGGTCGCATCCCAGTCGGGCGGCTTGCCCGTGCCGGGCGGCAGCCCCTCGTCGCGGTCCAGGGCGGCGAGGTAGCCGGCGAAGCCGCGGGGCAGGCCCGGGGTGGTCCAGTCAGCCGGGAGGGCAGCGGCGTCGGCCAGGTAACGCCCGGCGAGCACCAGGGCAAGCGGCAGGCCGCCAAGGCGGGCGGCCAGGGCGACGGCCGCCGGCCGGCCGCCCGCCGCGGACTCGGTGAGCGAGCCGTCCGGGATGTCCGCGCCCGGCTGAGCCTGCTCGCCGACCCGGGGCAGGGTGACCTCGAGGAGCACGTCCGCGCCGTGCCCGGGATCCAGCCCGGTGACCCGGTGCAGGGCCAGCCAGGGCGGCGGCCGCAGGCCCCAGGCGTGATCGGTGCCGTCACGAGTGGTGACGATGACCAGGCCGGCCGGCGGGGGCGGGCGCAGCCAGCCCGTTCCGCTGGTGACCTGCTGACCGGGCAGCGCCAGGGCCGCCGCCGGGTCGTCCACGTCGTCGAGCACGAGCAGCCAGCGTTCGGCCAGCGCGTCAAGCAGGCGCCAGACCACGTCAACGGGGCTGCCCAGCCGCAGTTCTTCCGCCGGGGCGCCGAGCTCGAGCGCGAGGGCGGTCATCGCGGCGGTGAGGGTTACCCGGTCGCGGCCGCTTACCCACCAGCAGCGGACTCCGGCGGCCGCGGCTCGGTGCGCGACCGCGAGCGCTACGGCACTCTTCCCGCAGCCGCCGATACCGTGCAAGACGTGCGCGCGCGGGACGGTGGCCTCCCGGCTCGCGGCGAGCAGGTCGAGCAGGTCCTGCCGCCCGCGCAGGGTCGGGTCGGCGGCCAGCTTGCCGAATGGCGGAACGGTGGACACCAGCGGGTGGTCCCGCGCCGCGGCGTTGCCCCCTTCCTTCCCCCCGGCGTCAAGCAGGTCAGCCGGCCGCCGGACTCGCCGGTAGGCGTGCTGCCATTGCCTGAGCGCGCCTGCGTCGGTGACGCCGCAGGCGATGAGGATGCGGGCGAGCAGGTCGGGCGGACTCGGGTTCGGCAGGTGCCTGCCGGAGAAGTACCCGCCAAGGGTGGCCCGGGAGATCTCGCTCAGCGCGGCCAGTTGCCGGACGGTGCGGCCGGATTGCGCCTTGGCGAGGTTGAGTTCGCGGGTAAAGTCCCGGCGGGTGACGATGCGCAGCGGGTCGGCTGCGGCACTGTCAGGAATCACCACTCACCTACATGCAAGAGACATTGACCGCCGAGCGGTCCAGACTTGCTAAGAACAGCGTAATAGCCGGCGGATAACCGGGCCGCGCGATTGCCGCATCGGCCAATCACGGGACGGGACGGTAGCTAGTGCACCTTGAGCTGTACACCGAGGAGGAAGTGCTCGGCGCTGAGGTCAGGCTGGTCCGCGAGGCGGGGATCTCGTTCGGCCGGGCGATCGTGGCCCCGGCGGCCGAGAGCGAGCTTCCCCCGTTCTACCTCCGCCGCCCGGACAGCAGGAACCTGGGCTTCACGCACCTGGAGATCCCGTTCGCGCTCGATGACCTGCCCGAGGGCCACCGCTATACCGAGGCGACCGTGGCCCTCGCGCTCGATGCGGCGAGCACCGTGGCGGTCACGCTCGGCGCCGACCCGGAGCCGCCCGTCGAGGCGCTCACCTGGGGAGAAGGGCAGCGGCACCTGCGCTGGCGGCTGTCCGTCCCGGACGTGCGCCAGGGCATCCGGCTGGGCGATCACCGGATCCGGGCGGTGGTGGAGTACCCGCTGAAGACCGCGCTGCTCACCGGGGCGCTGGGCGCGACCGTCCAGGTGACCCGCGAGGTCCTCGACAAGACCCGGCATAAGCAGGCCGGACCTAAGGAGCCGCTGCGCTTCACGGTCAACGTCGAGGCGGGATGGTGCGAATTCGCGCCGGCCGCGGAGAGCGGTCAGTAGAAGGTTCCGAACGCGGTCAGCGGCGCCCAGTGGTGAATGAGCTCACTCCGGGTGCCGCGCTGCGCCAGAAACCAGCGGGTCGCCTCGTGCAGTGCCTCCGGCAGCGGGAGCAGCGGCAGGCTGGCGAGCACCCGCGCCACATAGGGGGCCGCGAGGTCGGAGTCGGCCAGTTCGCCCACCGTGGCCAGCACCTCCGCTGACCGGGCGGCCAGGGCGAGGGTGGCGATGCTGAGCGGGTCGGTTGTCCCGCCACCGGGGACCGCGCCGCCCCAGCACGCGATCAAGGCCAGGTGCACCGGCGGCCGGGCGCCGATCAGGTCGGCCAGGAGCAGCCATTCGCCGTGGTCGAGTTCCAGGTAGTGCTCAAGCCCGCGAGACGGGCGGCCATGGCCGGCCACGACCATGACATCGCGCCCGTTCCGCAGCCGTTCCCTGGCGGCGGCCGCGTCCGGGGCCGGGGTCACCGCCCAGTTCGGGTCGCTGGCGAGTTCCTCGAGCAGATGACGGCCGACCAACGGGCTGCGCCAGACATCCGCCTGCCACGGCTGCCGCAGCTGTCCTGGCTGTCCTGGCTGCTCTTGCGCGGTGCCGCGGACCGGGGCGCCCCGCAGCCGCAACTGCCGCTGCACGGTCAGGGACGGGCAGACGGCGACGGCGGCCAGTTCGCCGAGGACCTGGTCGGCCGTGACGGGGACCCCGGCCCACGGCACCAGCCAGAGATCCCCGACCGGGACCAGCAGGACCTTGCGGACGGTCGGCCCGGGGCGCGCGAGTTCCGCGCGCATGCCGGGGGGTAGCAGGGCGGCCAGCGGAGCGAGGTCGCGCATGCGAAGGCCGGCTCGCTCGGCCCCGCCCTCGCGGCAGACCGCGATCAGGCCGGCCACGCTACCGGGCAGTTCGCAGGCGCCGACTGTCGCCCGGCCGTCCGGGTCGCGCCACAGCCAGCGCAACAGCGACTCGTCCACCGGGTCGAGCAGCACCTGCAGTACGTGGCAGCCGGCAGGCAGCGCCGCGAGCAGTTCCCCGCCCTCGTCGGCCGGGGGAAGGTACAGCGTCGCGAGGAGGTCGTCCAGCGACGCTTCGGCCTGCGGCGCGAGCGTCCCCGTGATCCCGACCGCGCCGAGGAGGCGGATGACGCGCTCCCGCCGGGCAGCGCTGGTGGCGGGCGGTGGCTGGGTGGCGGGCGGTGGCTGGGCGCCTGGGGCCGGCTGGGCGCCTGGGGCCGGCTGGGTGGCGGACTGGCGGGCGCGCCGGTCCTCGACCAGCCGCTGGTCGGCGCGGACGAGCAGTTCCTGCAGGAACGCGAGGCCGCCGGCCTGCGGTGCGGGCGCGCCCGCCGCCACCTGGGCGTAGGCGGCGAACAGCCCGGCGAGCCGCCGTCCCGCCAGGCCCTCGGCGGCCACGCAGAACGACCCGGCCGCGCCCAGGCCGGTCGCCGCGTCGAGTGCCCTGGCGTAAGCGGTACGGAAACGGTCGCGGTACTCTCGCTGCGACCGCTCGTCCCGGTGCGTCGCCCGGTACTCCTCGACCGCGCGAATCGCGTCCATGCGGACCCGCAGCGCGTCCTGCTCCAGGCCAAGCCGGGCGAGCACCCGGGCCAGCTTGTCGTGCGCGTTGCTCATCCCGAGCAGGTCGTCGACTTCCTGGTAGGCCGCGAGCGACACGCGGAACCGCTCCTGCGCGGCGGTGAGGTCGCCGCGGACGAGGGCCACCCGGGCGAGGTCCTGCAGAGCGTGGGCGCGGCTCAACCGCAGCCCCACGTCGGTCGCGACCTCGAGTCCCTCCCGGTACACGCGCTCGGCGGCGTCCGGGTCGGGCGGATCGCCGTCGAGGAGCAGGTCCCCGAGCCCGCTGAGCACGTTGGTGATCCCCATCGGATTCCCGGCCGCGGTGAACTCCGCCCTGGCCCGCTCGTACCACTCGCGGGCCTCGCGCCGCCGGCCAAGCCGGTGCAGGACGGCGCCGAGCCGTTGCGCGGCCGTGCCGGCCCCGACCGCGGACCGCATCCCGGCGAAGTCGGCATAGGCCTCGGTGCCGAGCCGTACCGCGTCGTCGAGGTCGCCGAGCCGCTCCCGGCACTCGGCGGCGCCGAGGACGGCGCTGGCGGCGTAGCCGCGATCGCCGATCGCGGCCGCGATAGCGGCGGCCTCGCGGAACCTGGCGAGGGCCGCGCCAGCCGAGTGCTGCATCAGCGTCAGGTAGCCGAGCCCCGTCAGCGCCCGGAGTTGCCCGAACCGGTAGCGGTCCGTGCGGGCGAGGGACAAGGCCGCCTCGTACTCCCGGGCGGCGGACTCGGTGTCGGCGACAGCGAGGCCGGCGTCACCCAGCCCGATCCGGGCGTTGACGGTGACCACCCGGTGCGTGGCGGACGGTTCGACGGCCAGCAGTTCGGTGAACAACGCGGCCGCGTGGCGGTGGTCGTTCCCGGTGATCGCCTGGTCACCCGCGTCTTCACGGTTGAGGATCTCCAGCCAGGTCGCCTCGTCCAGGCCCGCGTCCCAGGGGCCGTCGGGCGCCTCGGGGTCACGTAGCTGCTGGAAGCGGCAGCGCAGGGGGATCAGGCCAGGCACCGGCATGCCGTCGAGCGCCGCCAGTCGCTCGGCGCCCGCGGCCTGCCAGGCGGCTAGCAGTCGCGCCGCGACCGCGGCGTCGATGCTCACTGGCCCCGCACGTTTCGCAGGTGCTGGCTCATCAGCATGTCCGCCAGCATGTCCGCCAGCCGTGGCGCCTCAGCGCGCGGCTCCGCCGCAAGCTCGGCGAGGGAGACCGGGACACCGGTCACGAAGCCGATCGGCTG
Source organism: Actinomycetota bacterium (assembly GCA_027326205.1). GTDB lineage: Bacteria > Actinomycetota > Actinomycetes > Streptosporangiales > Streptosporangiaceae > Trebonia. Next base: position 844 of record DAHWEX010000015.1, on the reverse strand, counting down.
CATCGAATCAGGCTCCCGCCGGGTCCGGGGCAGGTCGTCCACCGAGCCCGCCGAGACGGGTACGGCCGGCGAGACGGCCACCGTCAGGTTCGCGCTCGCGGACTTCGGGGTTACCGGGAGCGCGGCAAGCGCCTGGAGCATCACGGCGATGCGGCCGGCGAGGTCGGCGCGGTCGAGCACCGCGCCGCGGCCATCCTGGGGCAGTGGCTGCCACGCCGAGCGCTGCCCGTCTGGCCGCACGGTAAGGCCGGCGCCGCCGGCGGTGGCCACGGTGGCGTCGCCGACAGCCCGCACGTCCTCTTCCGGCCCGAACAAGCGCGCCGCCCGGCCGTGAGCGGCCAGTTCACCGTTGAGTTCGCCGTTCGGGTTGTCGTTGAGGTTGTCGTTCGGGTTGTCGTTCGGGTTGTCGTTAACGCCGTCCGGGCCGGCGTCGTCGCCCGGGCGCGCTGGCGCGAGGTGGACCTCGAGCAGCGCCCGGCCCCGGAACTTGACGCCCGGCACGCCGGCCAGCCGCGACGTCGCGGCCGGCCGGGCCGCGCCTGGGACGGCGGCCCGCTGCTCCAGGGGCGGCTGCTCCAGGGCCGGCCGCGAAGCGACCCGCGAAGCCGCTCGCTGACCGAGTTGCGCAGCGACCGGAGCGGCCGTGAGCGTGCCGTTGCGGTCGCCGTCGCTGAGATCGGTGACGAACTTGTCCGCCGCGCGGGCGGCGAGCCGGAGGAACCAGGGGTAATCCTCGTCCCTGGTCGACTTGCGCCCGAGGAACAGCATGGCGCACCCCGCGAGCGACAGCAGCCGCTGCCGTCGCCAGTCGGGTTGCAGGCCGGTGCCGGCCAGCCAGGCGCTG
>DAHWEX010000818.1 GCA_027326205.1 Actinomycetota bacterium | reverse complement strand
TTCCCAGTGCGGTAATTCCGTACTACGTGGAAACAAAGCACGCGATACGCGTGCATTGTTTCCACGTAGTGCAAAGTTTCCACGATAACCTGCTGACGAGCGGCGAAAGCGAGCCGGCGGGGCGGTGCAAACCGGGCGGAGGCGGCCACGCTCTCCTTCAGTGAACGGCATTGAGCGGCCAGTTTGCCACCGACGGAGGCTTATGCGGAATTCCGTGCCGGGCACGGATGCCCGGAGGCCGCGGCCGCCGGGTGGCCCGTGATCGCGGGTCAGCAGCGGGGGCAGCGCACCGGAACCGGCAAAACGGACGGGACAAATAGAAGATTTACCTCCTAACGGCCGCCTGTTCGATGATCGAGGGTCAAAAGCGGCGGTATTCGCCGCGGATGACCCGCGATCACTTCAGCGTCGGCGAGGCGGGAGCGACTCCGCGGTCAGGGTTAACGCATAACCCCTTCAATGAGGGTTATTCACGGCGATCTTCGCCAACTCCGCGCTGACCGGGGCGGCGGCGCGGGCGAGGAGTCCTGCTGCTGGTGATAGTGGATCGTTACGAGGCCCCCGCGCCTCCTAACGATCCACTATCAGGCGGACGCTGAATAACCCTCAATCTCTGGAGCAGGGGAGTAAAGATCTCCCGTTACTGCGGGGGCTGGCAGGAAATCGCGCGCGGATCTTTCGGTCAGGCAAACGAGCACGGCCCAGCACGGGGCGCCGACGCCATCCGCGAACGACGCGCGGGCAGGGCGAGGGCGGCCGCCGGCACCGGCGGGCACGCGGGTGCGGCCGCCGTATTGACGGCTATCGCCGTTAATTCCCGCGGAGGATGGATTGGCTGGTTGTGCGGCCGGATCGAGATCGTTTGGGCGCGTTTCACCAGGTAGCTTTGATCAACGGTTTCTCAGCAGCTTGGCCGGCGATGGGTGGAGCGGGCATGGCGAACGGGACAAACGGCGGTCGGCGCTCCCTGCTTTCTCTCAGCAGACAGGAGTGGTCGCAACTGCGGGCTGCCGCCCCGGAGATCGACGACATCCTGCGCCGGGAGTGCAACATCGTCGGGCGCCAGGCGCTGTTCGATGCGGCCGGCCGGCCGACCCCGCTGCTCGCCGTCCGGTTGAAGAGCCTCCGGTCGCAGGGGGCACGTTCGATCATGGACTGCCTCAGCGGCCACCTCCTGCACCTGCTGACGGCGATCCCCGCTGACGACGAGAGCGGGGACGACGAGAGCGGGGACGTGACCGCCGGCGAGGCGGGCGGCGGCGGAACCGCGGGGGGCAGCGACGGTGCGCTCGGAGCCGGCGGCGAGAGCGTGTCCGTCAGAGACGAAGAGAAGGCGCACGACGGCGACCCGGTGGACGAGGGCGGCCGCGCGCTGGCGGACGGGAGCGCAGAGATGGCTGTTGAGGCCGGAGGCCACGGCCAGATCGCAGGCGGGCGCGGCGCGGCGCTCGCGGGCGGGATCGGGAGCGGGGCCGCCGCGCCGGACAGCCGGCCTGCGGATGGCGACCTGCTCGACCGGGCGCAGGAACTGATCGCCGGGCTGCGCGAGCGCCACGCGCCGGCGCTCGCCGCCGTCACCCGGATCAGGTCGCGGGTCGAGAGCGGGATGCCCGCCGACGGCGGCGACCTGACGGAGCTGCTCGGCTGGCAGGAGGATCTGGCTGCGGCCTGCGGCCTGCTCGGCCTAGACGCTCAGGACGGGAGCCTGTCACGGCTTGACGAGGCGGCCGCGCAGGCGATCGCCGCCCGGCTCGCCCGTTCGGAGCAGGCCAGGCTGTCTGGCTTGCTCGCCGCCATCGCGGCGATCACCGCCGAAGGCACGCGGGCGCCCCTTGACCAGGTCGTCGCGCGGGCGGCCGCCCTGAGCGGCGACGCGCGGGAGCAGGCGGAGATAGCCGGCGAAGACCGGGCCGCCTTCCAGGCCCTGTACCGGATCATGACCGCCGGCACGGTCGCCGCCGTCGACCCGGATGACGCGAACGTGGCCGTGGAGGCGTTCGGCATGGGCGCGTTCCTCGCCGCCGTCGGGGCCCTGGCCTCCGGCACCGGGAGCCAGGCCGAAGGCGCCGCGCCGCCGCGGGAGTGGCAGGCGGACGCGGCGGTGGCCCGCGCCGAGCAGGAGACGCCCGCGCCGGAACTCTCCTTCCCGCCCTCGTGGCTCACCCCGGCCGCGCCCGCCGCGCCCGAGGCAGTTTCCACAGCGCCCGAACGGGCCGAGCCTGACCCGGCGGAACGAGCCGAGGCCGACCTGGCGGAACGGGCCGAGCACGACCCAGCGGAACGGGCCGAGGCCGGCCTGGCGGAACGAGCCGAGCACGACCCGGCCGAACGGACCGAGCACGACCCGGCCGAACGAGCCGGGGCCGACCTGGCGGAGGCAGCGGGCGCGGCGGCGGAGCACGCCGGGACCGGGCAGCCGCAGACCGCGCGGCCCGCGGCCGACGAGGCGCGGGTACGGCAGCTGGACCTGGGGCAGGACCGGGCCGAAGAGCCGGAGGGCGCAGCCCCTGCGGCGTGGCAGGTCGCTGCCGGACAGTCCTGGACCTGGCGGGCAGCCGAGGAGGCCGCGAGCGGCCGGGGCGAGGAGCCCGCGGCCGGCGAGGCCGACGCCAGGCAAGCCGGAGCGGGCGAGGCCGGGCCGGGCCAGGACGAGCAGGACGAAGCGGCGGCGGCAGCGGGGCCAGCGGCCGAACTGCCCGACGACACGGTGACGGCCGACCCCGCGCCCGGAGACATCGCGTCTTACGGCCCCGTGCCTGACGACATGGGACCCGGCGACATCGTGCCCGGCGACATCGTGCCCGGCGACATCGTGCCCGGCGAACCGCTCGCTGACGCGGACCGCGAGCCAGCCGCAGTGCGGCCCGCCGGCGCGGCCGGTGAAGCGCCCGCCGAGTCGCTCGGTGAAGCGGGCGGCGAAGCGGGCGGCGAAGCGGCCGCCGATGAGGAAGCGCCCGGCGCCGTCGCCGACGCGGTGCCCGGCCCCGAGCCCGCGGGGGTGCCGGATTCCAGGATCGTCGCGGCGGTGCGGGACGGGCGTCCGGGGCTGGCCTACTGGTACAGCGTCGCCCTGCGGCTGCCCGGGCCCGTGCAGGACGCGTTGGAGGTGGCCGCGCTCGCCGAGGCCGTCGCGGCCGACGGCGACGAGGCGTCGACCCGGATCAGGGAAATCCTCGGCGGCTACCGGGTCGAGGCACTCGCGCAGGACCCGTGCTACATCCCGGTCCTGGCAGGGGGCAGTGCCCGCGCCCTCTTGCGGATGCCTTTCTCGCCGTGCGCCGGCATTCTCCTTGAATGCTGCGACCGGCTGCCCGCCGGGCGCGACCGGAGCTTCCTTGAGGCCGTGCTGCAGGCCGGGACCTACGGCTTCGACCTCAGCCGGCTCGACGACGTGCAGGCACGCAGCATCGACGACTACGTCCGGCAACGGGACGAGGCGCGCAAGCACCTCGAACACGCCCTGGATACCGCCCTGCACACGACGATCAGGTACCCGCGGGCGACCGACGTGCTGCGGTCCATGATGGAGGTCCGGGGGAGGATCGGCGGTGTCGTCACCGCGGTGCTCGCCGCAACGGACGAGCTCGGGCAGGGTGAGGCGCTGCTCTCCGACCTGCGCGACCAGAAGTCCGTCGACCGGCTGATCAGCGACACCGACGCGCGGCTGAACCCGGTCGCCGCCCGCAGGAGCAAGATCATCGGCCCGGCGCGGGAGCGTGTTCGCACCGGCGTCGCCGAAGTCCTCGACTCCCTGCGCTGCTACCTAGAGGCTTGCCGTGCGCTTGAGAGCCGCCGCCGTAGCGGCAACCCGAACCTGTCGCTCGAGGCGGCGGTCCGCGAACTGAACGGCGCCGCGCTGGCGGCGGACGCCGCGGAGCCCGCCGCCCGCGAGCAGAACTGCGGCGACGGCGGCCAGGGGCCAGACGATCTCGGCAGCTACGCCATCGACCGGGTGCGCCGCTGGACCCGTGACGTCCTGGCCCGCCTGCCGCAGGCACTCGCCGCTCGCCAGTCGCCGCTGGAAACCGACCTGGTGCGCGCCTTCGAGGTGACGCGGAGCGAGGACGGCGAGGTAGACCCGGCTTCGGTAACGCCCGAACTGCTTGACGCGTGCCTGGTGCGCTCCGCCCAGGACGCGTACGAGGGCTTCGCGGAGGCATACGACTTCGCCGGGATCGAGCGCCTCATCGACACGCTGCGGGCCGAGGGCGACACCGCCACCGCCGACCGGCTCGCCGACAGCCGGGCCGAGGACGTGAAGATCGGTAGGGAGCGGCTGAAGTTGCTGGCCGACAAGGCTGACAAGGAACTCGCGTTCGCGCTGTTCGCCGCCCTGGTCAGCGAGTCGGAAAGCGCCTACCTCGGCAGTGTCCTCGTCCGGTACAGGAACCCGCTGGACGATGACTTTCCCGCGGCACGGCGGGCGCTTGCCGGCATCGTCCAGCAGGTCGCGGCCGCCAGGGACCGCGCGATCGAGAAGGCTCGCGCGCAACTGAGCGAGCTTGCGTGCGCGGACGAGGTCCGCCGCCGGATCGGGGACCTGCTCGACCTGGGGGACCTGGTGACCGCGCAGGAGTTCCTCGCCCAGCTCACGGCCGGCTCCTACGGGCTGCCCGCCGAGACGGCCACCGACGAGACCTTCGGCGAGTTCTGGCCGGACTTTATCGACGAAGCGGTGACCATGGCGAGCCGGGGCGACGGCATCGACGCCAGCTGGCTGGAGCAGGCGGCCCGTGAGCACCGGACGGTCGCCTGGTACCCGCTGCTGCCACCGGACGCCGGTCAAGCGGTGGAGCAGGGCCTGAACGGGTGGCTGCTGCTGACCCGGGAGAGGCGCGGCGGTACCTGGCAACGCTCGCTGAAGGAGGTGCTGTACCTGCTCGGCTTCGAGACGCGAGGCCCGGTCGAGGACAGCAGCCGCATGCGCCGCTCGGGGCAGGCGGTCGCGAAGTTCAAGGCGAAGCTGGTCGGCCGCGCGCTCGTGCCCGCCTACGGGTCGTCGGCCGACGGCGACTACCAGGTGCTGCTGTGCTGGGGCAGGCAGGAACCGGACCGGATCATCGAGATGGTCGAAGACCTGCCGCGCCAGGCCCCGGTCATCGTGCTGCTGTTCAGCACCATGACCGCGAGGGACAGGCGCGTGCTGGCCGAGCAATCGCGGGCCAAGAGCACGTCCGCCGTCGTCATCGACCACGCGGTGATGGCGTTCCTGGCCACCAGGAGCGCGGCCCGGCTGCAGACCACCATGAGCCTCACCCTGCCGTTCACCGCGATCAACCCCTACACGCCGTTCGTGCTGGGCGACGTGCCGCGTGAGGTCTTCTACGGACGTCGCGACGAACTGCGCGACGTGCAGGACGCCAACGGCCCGCTGTTCGTCTACGGCGGCCGGCAGCTCGGCAAGTCGACGCTGCTGAACACCGCGATGCGCGAGTTCAACGAGACCGCCGGGCAGTGGCGTTCGATCTACATCGACCTCAAGTCCGAGGGCATCGGGGAACTGCGGGTCCCCGACGACCTGTGGTCGGTGCTCATCCCCCGGCTGAAGCAGGCCGGGATCCTCGATCAGCAGAAGGTGTCCGCGAAGGCGGGGCCCGACGTCGTGGTGAGCGCCATCAGGAGCTGGCTGGATGAGAATCAGGACCGCCGGTTCCTGTTGCTGCTCGACGAGGCCGACGCGTTCCTCGAGATCGACGCCCGGCCGCGCCCGGAGCAGGTCGGCGAGGGCCGGTTCGTCAACGTCTACCGGCTGAAGAACCTGATGGACGGCAGCGGCCGCCGGTTCAAGCCGGTCTTCGCCGGCCTGCACCAGGTGCAGCGGTTCAATATCGTCAGTAACGGCCCCATGGCCCACGTCGGGGCGGAGATCCTCATCGGCCCGCTGCCGGCGAGCGAGGCGTACAAGCTCGTCGTCGAGCCGCTCGCGGCGATCGGCTACCGGTTCGAGCGGACCGACATCGCATGGCGGCTGCTCGCTTACACGAACTACCAGGCCAGCCTCATCCAGGCGTTCTGCAACGCCCTCGTGCGGCGCATGCACGACCGCAGGCTCGGCCCGGACGCGCCGCCCGCGTTCATCACCGACCGGGACATCGACGAGGTCTACGGCGAACGCGACCTGCGCGACTGGATCGCCAGCCGCTTCGAGCTGACGATCAACCTGGACAACCGCTACCGGGTCATCGCCTACGCGGCGGCCTGGATGACCAACGAGACGAGCGCCACCGTCTTCCCGGTCGGCATGCTGCACGACGAGTGCAAGACGTTCTGGCGGGCCGGGTTCCAGGGGCTCAACCTCGACGACTTCACCACCTACCTCGACGAACTGGTGGGCCTCGGCGTCCTCGTCCGGACGACGGACGACGAGTACGGGATCCGCAGCCCCAACGTGATCCGGCTGCTCGGCTCGCCCGCCGAGATCGAGCGCCGCCTGATGGAGTCCGACGGGGTCCTTGAGGTGTCGACCCTGTTCGACCCGGCGGTGTTCCGCCGCAAGCTCGGCGACGACCCGGACCGGCGCAGCCCGCTGACCGAGCAGCAGGTGCAGCAGATCCTCGACAGCCGCAGGCAGTTGCACGTGATAGTCGGCTCGCCCGCCCTCGGGCTCGACCGGGTGGCCGACGCGCTCACCGTCGCCGCCCCGGAGGGCACCGAGGTCCGGGCGGTCACCTGCGCCACGCTCAACGCGACCGTCACCAGCCTGTCCCAGGCGCGGCGCGGGCGGCAGCACATCGTGCTCGACCTCGCGGGCGCGTCTGAACTGGAGCAGCGGTCCGCGCTCAAGCAGGTGTACACGTTCGTGTCAGGCATCGACCGGCGGTCGGCCTCCTGCCTCGCCTCGCCGGGCACGGACTGGATCTGGACCGATGGCCTGCCTGGCGTCCGGTTCCAGGAGGTGCGCCTGCGCGTCTGGGACCAGGACACGCTGCGGGCCTGGGCGCCGGAGTGCCAGTACCCGCTCAGCACCGCCGACCAGCGCCAGCGGCTGCTCGACGACACCGGCGGCTGGCCGTACCTGGTCGAGTGGGCGGCCGGCGCCGCCCGCCGCGGCCTGAGCGACCAGCGCGCCAGGGAAGAGGCGCTGAGACAGCTCGACGCCGCGGCGCAGGAGTTCCTGGCGTCGGTGGAGATCCCCGACGACCCCGTCACGGCCGACGTGCTGCGGGCGCTGGTTGACTGGTCGGACGAGATCGGCTTCGAGGGGATCGCCACCCTGGTCAGCGCGGACCCGGACGCCGTCCTCGGTGCGATCACCCGGCTGCTCGACCTCGGCGTGCTGAGCAACGCGGCGTCCGAGGACTCCTACCGGGTCAACCCGCTGATCGTCCG
>DAHWEX010000813.1 GCA_027326205.1 Actinomycetota bacterium | reverse complement strand
GGATCGCCGGGTAGTCCGCCTGCAGCTGGCCGGAGCGGGCCCAGTGGGTAGTCACGCGCCTGCCGTCGAGCAGGCCGGCCGCGGCGAGCAGGAAGGCCCCGGTGCAGACGGACGCGACGCGCCCGGCCCGGGGCGCGTGCTCCGCGATCCAGGCCACCAGCTCCGGGTCCCGGCGGCGCGCCCCCTCGCCCCCGGGGACGAGGAGCAGGTCCGCCGGGTCAACGTCGCGCAGGTCACCGTCCGGGACGACGGCCAGGCCGTGCGACGTGCGTATCCGGGCCCCGCCGAGGCTCGCGGTGCGGACCCGGTAGGCGGGCTCGCCCCGGCCGTCGACGGCGGTGGCGAAGACCTCGAACGGCCCGGTGACGTCCAGGGACTGCACGCCGTCGAACAAGACGATCAATACGGTTCGCACGCTGTCCAGTCTGACTGGCCCGGCATCTGGCAGCAATGACGAAAATCCCACTAATCCTGCCATCCGCGCCGCGGGCGGCGCCCGTTCGCCGGCTGGCCGGCGGCGCTGCGCGGACCTTCCGCAACGGACGCTCACGGGCCGCCGGCATCGGCTGCGCCCACCGGACACACGGGGCAGGACGGCCATCTGAGCGCAGACCCGGTGAAGATCGCGGATGCCGGCTGGGCCGCCGCCACCTCCCGGGGAGGCGGTGGCGGCCCGCCGCTGGCGCTGCCGAGCCGCGCCGCCGGGACTAGCGCCAGACGGCGGCCGGCGTGCCCGGCGCGTAGACCCATCCGCCGCCCTTGCCCGGGTCGGCCGGCAGGCGGCTGTAATCGATGCCGAACTCGTATTCCGCCCCGGGCGCCACCCGGTGCCCGCCGGGGTTAGGCGCCTCGATCACGCCGGCGTCGGTGAAGGCCCCGTCGCGGTAGGTGAACTGGGCCGGGTTGACCGTGAAGCCGTCCGCCCCGGCGATGACGACCCACGAGATGATCACCCCGCCGGTGGCGTCGCCCTGGGTGTCGATCATCGCGATGCGCGATCCTTCGGGCGTCGTGTACCAGGACAGGTCGCTGAGGCTGGTGCTGTCGGTGGACTTGCGCACCGCCTCGGGGGGCGTGACGCCCTTCAGCGCGTCGAGCCGGGCGGTGCTCTCATCGAGCAGGCAGCCGGCGATGTTGACCCCGTCGATCGTGCCGCCCGTCTGGTAGGCCCGCGCGCACACCGTCTGGCGAGCGGCCAGCCAGCCGGCGTCGTCGGCGTTGATGGCGCTGCGCTGCGCGGCGGACGCGCTCACGAACGTGGCCTGCCGTACCGCGTCGATGGCCGCGTCGGCGGACTCCGTCTTGTCCTCAAAGCACTGCTCCATGGCCAGCGTGCTGGCCTGGGCGCCGCAACTGGCCGCCGCTGACACGGTCCTGGCCGGGTGCCCCGGGTCGAACGGCTCGGTGACCGGCACGAACGCGATCCCCGACGACGGCCCCGAGGACGCCGGGGTGGCCGGCCCGGTGCCCACCACGCTGGCCGTCGCCGCCACGCTCCCGGACGCCGTCACCGTGCTCCCGCTCGTCGCCGTCGTACCGCCGGCCGCCGCCGAACCAGAGCCGTGGCAGCCGGCTAGCAGCCCGATCGCGGCCACCGACACGGCCGCCAGCATCCCGCCATTGACTGCCTTGCTTCCACGGCCGGCCGCCGGCCGCCCCCAACGCGAATTACTCATGACGCGCCCCTTTTGTCCAGGCCCCTTGGTGCACTCAAAGACGCCCGAGCCCGGCACCTGGTTGGGCTTCCGGGTCTCGAATGCGTCACGCATCGCCGGCGCCGTCAACCGCCCCGGCGAGTGGAGTCTTTGCGCACGAGCGGCCCATGATCACGTCCGGTTCACGGCATTTGCGGCGCCCGCTATTAAGCAATGCGCAGAGCGCCCCAGCGACCAAGTGCCGTTCGGTGAAGCGTCCCGGTCCCGGCCGAGCCGCGGCCGGACGCGATCCCGAACTCACCGGCCGGGCACGCCGCGCTAGCCGGGACGGAGGGTCGAGCGCACGGACGCCAGCAGTTCGTCAAGATCGCTGAACAGCGGGATGCCGTATCGCTGGCACACCACTTCGACGTTGCCGCGGCGCCAGAACCCGGCGCCGCAGCACACGCGCAGCTTCCCGGAATTCGCGTAGAGCCCGAACTCCAGCAGGCTGATGGGCGACCTGGTGCCTGGTGCGAGGTACATGATGATGACGTCCGCCGCGGCGAGCATGTCCAGTTCCCAGTTCACCTGCTCGTGGTACTGAGCGCCGGCGGCCTGCGCCGCCCCCGAACCGTCCAAGTCGTCGCGGCGCGGATTGAAGATCACCAGGTCATCCAGGTCGGCCAGCACCTCGACGACGTGCCGTTGCCATTGCTCGGCCTTACCCTCCTCGATGCTTCCGGCCAGGAAGACGCGCACCTCGGTACCAGGGTGCCCGGGAGCCTTGACTTGTCTCACTGCGTTTCCCCTTCCCCTTCCGGCTCTTGCGCGGCGTCCCGTAGCTCACGGAACGCCTCCGCCAGGCGGGGAAGCTGCCACGAGGCGTTGAGACCGCTTGGGTTCGGGAGAATCCAGAGGCGGGCGGGGCCAAGCGGGCCTGGTTGCGGGCCGATCACGGCCTTCGGGCGGGCGAACGCGGTGCGGTAGGCCGTGACGCCGAGGATCGCGACGATGCCCGGGCGGCGGTCGGCGACCAGGGCCGTCAGGCGTTCGCCGCCCTGCCTTAGCTCGTCCGGAGTCAGCTCGGCGCCCTGGGCGGTGGCGCGCGGGGCGATGTTCGTGATGCCGAGGCCGTACCTGGCCAGCTCACCTTGCTCAGACGGCTTGAGCAGGCGGTCAGTGAAGCCGGCGGCGTACAGGGCCGGCCAGAAGCGGTTGCCCGGCCTGGCGAAGTGCCAGCCGGTCGCCGCCGAGTACAGCCCCGGGTTGATCCCGGCGAACATGACGCGGAACGGTTCTCCCCCCGCGGGCAGCACGTCAGGGATCGTGGCGTCCTTGGCCGCTTCCAGGTCAAGCTTCAGCACGGGCCGCGCTCCTGTCCGAAGTAAGCGGGACACGAGATTACCGGTTTCCGGTGAGCCCGAAAGCCGGGTCGCTGACACTCGGCCCGCCCGTCTCGATATGGCCCGCCAGCCGGCGCAGGTACCCCGGGTCGGCGGCCGCGGTCACCGACACGTCGTACCAGCCGGTGCCGCCGGCGGTGCCGACGACGACGGGCACCGTCGACCCCGGCAAGACCTTTACCTCCGCGCTCTCGCGATCGTAGGCGCTGGTCAGCGTGAGCAGCACGGCCGCGCGGGAGTCGTTCGTGACTTCCAGGCGCAGGCTGTCGCCGGCGGGCGCCGCCGCGATGCCGGGTCCTTCCCCGGCGAACTCACGGTAGAAGCCGTTCGGCCCGTGCACGCGGATGTCCTCGCCGGCCGGCGCGGGCCACGAGCCGGTGATCGCCTGTCCCGCGCCGACCGTGTAGTCGCGGGGGGCGGAGCTTGACGTCACGTGGAACACCGCGCCGGCCGGGCCCCGGCTGGCGAACGTGATCGTGGCCGTGCCGCCGGAGAATACGCCGTCGGCGCGGAGGTCATACGGCAGCGGGCGGGCCGGGCGGACGCCCGGCTCCTGGGCCGGCACGGCGCCCACCGCCGGCGGCACGGGATAGTACGAGGCGTGCCGCAGGCCGTCCGGCGGCAGGTAGGCGGCGGTGGACGGCAGCCCGGGCACCGACGGGTTACCCTGGGAGAAGTCGAACGCGCTGGTCAGGTCGCCGCTGACGGCCCGCCGCCAGGCTGAGATGTGCGGCTCGCTCACGCCGAAGCGCCTCTCGATGAACCGGATGACCGAGGTGTGGTCGAACACCTCGGAGCAGACCCAGCCGCCCCTGCTCCACGGGGAGATCGCCAGGAACGGAACCCGCGGCCCGAGGCCGTACGGGCCCAGGGTGAACGAGTCGGCGTTGGCGGCCGCGTTCGCGGCCGTGTAGAACTCTCCCGCCGTGGAGACCGTGGAACCGCCCGCCGCGGGAACGTCAGCCGGAATCGGCGGGACCACGTGGTCGAAGAAGCCGTCGTTCTCATCGAACATGACGAGGAAGACCGTCTTGCTCCACACCGCGGGGTTCGAGGTCAGGGCGTCGAGGACGTTGGACAGGTACCAGGCACCGTAGTTGGCGGGCCAGTTCGGGTGCTCGCAGAACGCCTCGGGCGCGACCACCCAGGAAACCTGCGGCAGCGTGCCGTTCGCGACGTCCGACTTGAGCACGTCGAAGAAGGTGCCGCCGTTGGCGACGTTCGTTCCGGTCAGGGCCTTCTCGTACAGCGGTGAGCCCGGCGCCGAGTTCTGGTACTGGTGGAAGTAAAGCAACGAGTTGTCGCCGTAGTTGCCGATGTAGGCATCGTCGGTCCAGCCCCAGTAGCCGGCGGCGGTCAGCCCGTCGCCGATGTCCTGGTAGACCTTCCACGACACCCCCGCGGCGTCCAGGCGCTCGGGGTAGGTCTGCCAGTTGTACCCCGCTTCGGCGTTGTCCAGCACCGGGCCGGTCGGACCCTGCGAGCCGTCGGTCCCGTCGTTGCCCGTGTAGCCGGTCCACAGGTAGTAGCGGTTGGGGTCGGTGGAGGTGAGCAGGGAGCAGTGGTAGTTGTCGCAGACCGTGAACGCGTCCGCGAGCGCGTAGTGGAACGGGATGTCCGCACGGGTGAGGTACGCCATCGTGACGTCGCTCTTGGCCTGCACCCACCGGTCGTAGGCACCGCCGTCCAGCGCCGCGTGCGTGGAGTTCCAGTCATGGGCGAGGTCGGCGATGAACTGCAGGCCCAGGTCGGGGGCGGTCGGGTGGAACGGCAGCACGCCGTCCTGGTTCCAGACGCATCGCCCGTTAGGCTGCAGCGCGGGGTGCGGATCGCCGAAGCCGCGCACCCCGCGCAGTGACCCGAAGTAGTGATCGAAGGACCGGTTCTCCTGCATCAGGACCACGATGTGCTCGACATCGTCGATCGTCCTGGTGCGGACAGCCGGGGGGATCGAGGCGGCGCGCG
>DAHWEX010000785.1 GCA_027326205.1 Actinomycetota bacterium | reverse complement strand
CCGCAGACGCTCACCGCGGCCGTCCTCGAGGTGGCCCTGGAAATCGTCCGCGACCTCGACGACGTCCGCGCCCTGACCACCGCGCTCGCCGGCGACCTGGCCGCCCGGGCCAGTTCCGGCGGGCAGATCGTCGACCTGATGCACGCGCACGCCCACGCGATCGTGCTGACCTACGCCCATGCCCTGGAACTGGTCGGCACCGACGTCATCGCGCGCACCTGCGCCGCCGCCGACGCCCTTGTCAGCGACCTCGGCGTCGCCCCAGCCCGCGCGGTCGCCGACGCGGTCGCCGGCCACCTTTCCAGCGCCCTCCACCTCGCCCGTGACTGCGCCGCCGACCTCGCCAGCGCCGTCGACCAGGACCTGAACGTGCTCAGCGCCTTCGAGTTCGACCTCGCGCGGGCCGTCGAACTGGGCGACATCCACGCCGCCACCCTCGACCGCGCCTACACCCGGGCGCGCGGCATCATCGACGACACCGGACAGGGCCTGGCCGCTGTCTTCGGCCTCGCCGACATGCCCGCCCTCGACCCCGCGTTTCCGGTGCCCGGGGTCCTCGGGCTCCCGCTGCGCTGGGTCGCCGCCAGCCCGCTCGCCGGCACCCTGCTGCAGGTGCTCGCCGCGCAGCAGCCGGCCGACCCGCACCTGGAGTTCGCCCGCGCGCTCTCGTCCAGGGCCGGGGTGGACGAGGCGACGCGGCTCGGGGCCGCGCTCGGCAGCCCGCTCACCGACGTGCTCCGCGAGCTCGCGGAGGGGGTGCCGCCCAAGAGCGACGGCTCGCCCGACTGGAACCTGGTGACCGGGCTCAGCCGCGTGGCGGACGTGTGCGCGCCGATGGACGCCGCCCACCTGCCGCCCACGCCCCCGGAGGCGGCGGCGCTCCGGGCTGTCGCGCTCGCGCTGGCCGCCGGCGCCCCCGGGCCGGCGGACGTCCTGCGGACGGTCGCGGCCACGGTCACCCTGGTGGAGCAGCGCGAGCAGGGCGAGGCCCCGGTCGGCGAGGCCATCCTGCTGGCGCTCGTCTGAGCCGGCGCACCGCCGGGGCGGGGCCCGCCGCCTATCATGGCCTGGTGAGTCAGCGTCCCCGGCCGGCGAAGAACGGCGCGCACGAAGACGGCGCGCCGCGCAACGGCAGGGAGCCGGCCACGGCCGCCGAGCGGATCCTGAGCGCCGCGATGCGCGAGTTCGCGCGGCACGGGTTCGCCGGCGCCCGGGTGGAGCGGATCGTGCGCCAGGCCGACGTGAGCCCCCGGTCGCTGTACTACCACTTCGGCAGCAAGCGGGGGCTGTACGACGCGGTGCGCGAGCGGCTGTCCGCGCAGCACTTCGAGGACTTCGTGCGCGGCGTCACCGACGAGCCGCTGGCGGACCGGCTGCTCGCCAACGTCGACGTCGCGCTGACGCCCCGGTGGCGGCAGTGGGCGCGGCTGCTGATGTGGGAGGCCCTCGACGACGGGACGGAGGGCGGCCCCTACCCCGAGGGCACCGTGCCCGGCGACCTGCTCGCCATCCGCGCCGCCCAGCAGCGGGGCGAGATCGACCCGGAGCTGGAACCGCACGTGCTGACCATGGCGTTCATCGCGATCACGTTCTGGCCGACGATGTTCCCGCAGTCCACCAGGCGCCTCACCGGCGACATGGCGGCGGCTGACCTGCTGCAGGCGCGCAAGGACCTCATCCGGGCCCTGGTCAAGCGGCTGGGCGAGCCCGCCGCGTAGCCCCCGGCCCGCCGTAGCGTCAGCCCGCCGTAGCGTCAGTCAACCATGTCGGTTTCCTGCACGCCGGTGGTGGCGGTGGCGGACTCCGCCACGACCGGGTCGGCGCCGGTGCCAAGGACGCGCCAGTCCTCGCCCGGCTCCAGGATCTTCTCCGCGCCCCGGATCGACCGGAAGTCCCCGGCCAGGGCCGGGGGTTCGTTGCCCTCGGCCAGGCCCTTCGCCGCCGTCAGCAGGATGTGCCGCATCCGGGTGATGGCCCGGTCGGTGGAGCCGAGCTGCTCCTGGGAGCGGTCGTAGATCGGGCCCATCGACTCGGTCACCATCAGGTCCTGGCTCACGAAGTCGTCGACCCCGCTGAAGATGCCCCGCTGCTCCCGGACCTCCCGCGACATCCGGTAGTCGTTCTCCGCGGTGTACAGGCGGGGGGTGATCCCGTTGCGGTCACCGCTGACCGGCGTGGAGAACGGGGCGAACGAGAAGAGGTTCTCGCCGCCGTACTTCCTGGGGTTGCGCCACGCCTTGGGCGCGCTGAAGTAGCGCCAGCAGTTCTCGTCGTCGATCGGCACGAACATCCCGCAGCCCACGCTGAACGGGATCGACGCGACCATCGTCGCGTACGGCAGCGCGTAGGCGGTGACCCGCACGTGCGTGTTGCCGTTGGGCGTCGTCCGGATCCCCGCGTAGCGGTAGCCGAACCAGGTGTCGTCCACCTCCAGGCGCGGTGCGCGGTCATGCCGCCAGAATTTCCACGACATCGCGTTGGACGGGTAACCGGGTTTGTCCGACCCGTCGTCGGGGATGTCGTCGATCCCGTCCCACTGGTGCAGGTGGGAAATGTGCGACGTGTCGATGTTGCCTTCCATCGCCTGCACCCAGTTGCAGGTCGAGTGCTGCTTGCTCGCCAGGAACTCGCCGTCGGCGAGCCCGTCGGTGCCGAAGTCCCGGAACGGCGTCATGGTCTCCCGCGGGCCCAGGTAAGCCCAGACGATCCCGCCGGACTCATGGACGGGATAGGCCCGCATCCGGACCTTCTCGCAGAACGGGACCGGCTCGCTCGGCATGTCCACGCACCTGCCGTCGGTGTCGAACGCCCACCCGTGGTAGACGCAGCGGATGGCGGCGTCCTCGTTGCGGCCGAAGTACAGCGACGCGCCCCGGTGCGGGCAGTTCTCCTGCACGAGCCCGATCCGGCCGCGGGTGTCACGGAACGCGACCAGGTTCTCGCCGAGCAGCCGCACCCGGGCCGGCTGGCCGCCCGGCTCGGGGATCTCGGCCGACAGGCACGCCGGGGTCCAGTACCGGCGCAGCAGGTTCCCCATCGGCGTCCCCGGGCCGACCCGGGTCAGGATCTCGTTGTCTTCGGCCTTCAGCATGCGGTCCTCCCAAGGGTCTTTTCTCACCGTCTCACCGGGCAATCACGGTTGTCAATTATTAAGTAAGCGTTTACTTCACAAGAGAGACGTCACAGGCCATATGACCTGGGGTTTTCAACGTGCGGCTGATGAAGGAGTGCCGATATTACCGCGGTGAATAGCGGGAATCGACGGGCCTGATGAGCGTTCCGCGTTCCGGCGCGAGGCGAAGCGGCGGCCCGTTCGGCTGAATGAAGAATTGAATTCTTAACGAGATACCGAACGGGCCGTTGTCTCACGTCGGCCGGCCGGCTGGACGCGGGGCCGGGGCCGGCCGGCGGACCGTCGCGACGCGGTTCCCGCGTGCTGGCTTTTTGTAGGTTCCCTACAAACCTGGGGCCGAAGGTCTGCCTCATGTCTGTCCTAGGTCTCCCGCGTACCATCGAGCAGGATAGACGCAGTTGAAGGCGGCGTTCCGGGCCCGGGACATCGCCTTCGCGTTCATACCGGGAGGTCTTCGCTCGTGTTCCGCCGTGTCGCCATCGTCAACCGGGGTGAGGCCGCCATGCGGCTGATCCACGCCGTCCGGGATCTGTCCGCGCAGACAGGCAGGCCGGTCGAGACGGTCGCGCTGTACACCGACGCGGACCGCACGGCGACGTTCGTCCGGGAGGCGGACCTCGCCTACCCGCTGGGCCCGGCCGCGGCCCGGCCGTACCTCGACTACGCCGTGCTGGAGCGCGCGCTCGCCGAGACGGGCGCCGACGCCGCCTGGGTCGGCTGGGGCTTCGTCGCCGAGGACCCGGCGTTCGCCGAGGTCTGCGACAAGATCGGCGTCACCTTCATCGGCCCGTCGGCCGACGCGATGCGCAAGCTCGGCGACAAGATCGGGGCGAAGCGACTCGCCGAGGAGGTCGGCGTCCCCGTCGCGCCGTGGAGCCGGGGCGCGGTGCCGACCCTGGAGGCCGCGCTGGCCGAGGCGGACCGGATCGGCTACCCGCTGATGCTCAAGGCCACCGCCGGCGGCGGCGGGCGCGGCATCCGGGTCATCGGCTCGGCCGCGGACCTCACCGAGGCGTTCGAGCGGACCAGCGCCGAGGCGCTGCGCGCGTTCGGCAGCGGCACCCTGTTCCTTGAGCGGCTCGTCACCGGGGCCCGGCACGTCGAGGTCCAGGTCATCGCCGACGCCCATGGCACCGCGTGGGCGCTGGGCGTGCGCGACTGCTCCGTGCAGCGGCGCAACCAGAAGATCATCGAGGAGTCGGCGTCGCCGGTCCTGACGGCGGCGCAGGCCGACGACCTGAAGGCGTCGGCCGAGCGGCTCGCGCTCGCCGTCGGCTACCGGGGGGCCGCCACCGTCGAGTTCCTGTACCACCCGGGGGACAAGCGCTTCGCGTTCCTCGAGGTCAACACCCGGCTGCAGGTCGAGCACCCGATCACCGAGCTGACCACCGGCACCGACCTGGTGCGGCTGCAACTGCACGTGGCGAGCGGCGGCCGGCTGACCGGGGACAAGCCGACCGAGTCCGGGCACGCCATCGAGGCGCGGCTGAACGCCGAGGACCCGGACCGCGACTTCGCGCCCGCGCCTGGGCGGATCACCCGGCTCGCGCTGCCCGCGGGGCCGGGCATCCGCGTCGACACCGGGGTCAGCGAGGGCGACACGATCCCCGCCGACTTCGACTCGATGATCGCGAAGATCATCGCCTACGGGAGCGACCGCGCGCAGGCGCTCGCCCGGCTGCGCCGCGCGATGGCCGAGACCACCGTGGTCATCGAGGGCGGCGCCACCAACAAGAGCTTCGTGCTCGACCTGCTCGACGAGCCCGAGGTGATCGACGCCTCGGCGGACACCGGCTGGATCGACCGGGTCCGGGCGCAGGGCCGCCTGGCCGTGCACAAGCACTCCGCCGTCGCCCTCGCCGCCGCCGCGATCGAGGCGTACGAGGACGAGGAAGAGATCGCCACCGCCCGGCTGCTCGCCACCGCCCGCGGCGGGCGGCCGCAGGCGCAGCACGAGACGGGGCGGCCGCTGGACCTGAAGCTGCGCGGCGCCGGCTACCGGGTGCGCGTCGCGCGGACCGGCCCGCGCCGGTTCGCCGTCGAGGTCGGGGCCGAGGGCGCCGCCTACCCGGCCGACGTCGAGGTCGAGCGGTACGACGCGCACAGCGGCCGGATCACGGTCAACGGGGTCCGGTTCCGGCTCACCTCGGCCACGCACGGACCCGTCCACCTGGTCGAGGTCGACGGGGTCGCCCACCGGGTGAGCCGCGACGAGGGCGGCGTCGTCCGCTCCCCGGCCCCGGCCCTGGTGGTCGCCACTCCCGTCGCCGTCGATGACGAGGTCGAGGCGGACGCGCCGATCCTGGTGCTGGAGAGCATGAAGATGGAGACCGTGCTGCGCGCGCCGCTGCGCGCCCGGGTCCGCGAGTGCCTGGTCTCCGTGGGCAGCCAGGTCGGGGCGGGAGCGCCGCTGCTGCGGCTCGAGCCGGTCGGCGACGCGGCGGCCGCCGGGCCCGCTGCCGGGTCCGCCGGGCCCGCCGTCGAGATCGACCTGCCCGCCTTGCCCGCCGACGTGCCCGCGGCCGAGCGCGCCGCGGGGTACCTCGCGGACCTGCGCGGCCTGCTGCTCGGCTTCGACGTCGACGCCCGCGACCCCAAGCGCGCGCTGGCCGGCTACCTGGCCGCCCGGGCCGAACTGGGCGGGACGCCGCTGCCCGGCGAGGTGGAACTGCTCACGGTCTTCGCCGACATGTCCGAGCTGAGCCGCAACCGGCCGGGCAGCGACGACGAGGCCACCCCCGAGGGCCCGGTGCACAGCCCGCGCGAGTACTTCCACAGCTACCTGCGCAGCCTCGACGTCGAACGGGCCGGGGTGCCGTCGGCCTTCCAGCTCAAGCTGGAGCGGGTGTTCCGCTACTACGGCGTCGCCGGCCTCGACCGGACACCGGAACTCGAGGCCGCCGTCTTCCGCATCTTCCTCGCCCAGGAGCGGATGACCGCCGCGGTGCCGGCTGCCACGGGGGCCATCGTCGCCGAACTGCTGCGCCAGTGGCTGGCGGGCGCCGCGCCCGCCGAGCCGCTGCGGGAGCGGGCCGGGCTCGCTCTTGAGCACCTCATCGAGGCCACCCAGCTCCGCTTCCCCGCCGTGTCCGACCTGGCGCGCGGCGTGGTGTTCCGCTGGTTCGCCCAGCCGCTGCTGCGCCGCAACCGCGCCCAGGTCTACTTCGGGATCCGCGAGCAGCTCCGCTACCTCGCGCGGCACCCGCGCACCCCGGACCGTGCGGACCGGATCGCGGCCATCATGGCCAGCTCCGAGCCGCTCGTCCGGCTGTTCGGCAAGCGTGTCGACCGCGGTGCCGACCACACGCCGCTGCTTGAGGTGCTGACCCGCCGCTACTACGAGCTGCCTTCGGTGACCGCGGCCTCGGCGGACGGATTCCGCTTCATCACCGCCGCCGACGGCGGGATCCTGGTGGCCGCCGTGGCCGCCGACATCACGGACCTTCCCGCCGCGATCTCCGCACTGAAGGCCGTCGCCGCGGAGGCCCTGGACGGCGACCAGGTGGTGGCCGACATCTACCTCACCTGGGCCGGGCAGCCGGACCCGGACCAGCTCGCGGTACACCTCGGCGAACTGCTGTCCGGCGCGTCGCGGCTCGCCCGGGTCACCGTCACCGTGGCCGGCACCAGCGGCAACGCGATCCGCCACCGCTTCACGTTCCGCCCCGGTGACGCCGGCCTCGAGGAGGACAAGCTCATCAGGGGCCTGCACCCGCAGATCGCCCAGCGGCTGCAGCTTGACCGGCTGCGCGCGTTCGACCTCACCCGGCTGCCGTCGGCGGACGAGGAGATCTACCTGTTCAAGGCGACCGCCAAGAGCAACGCCGCCGACGAGCGGCTGATCGCGATGGGCCAGGTCCGCGACCTGACGCCGCTGCGCGAGGCGGACGGCCGCCTCGTCGCGCTGCCCGCCCTGGAGAACGTGGTGGCCGGCTGCCTCGACGCCATCCGCACCGTGCAGGCGCAGCGGCCGCAGCACCAGCGGTTCGACGCCAACCGGATCGTGATCTACGTCTGGCCGGCGGTCGACCTGACCGCCGACGAGATCGGCGCCCTGGTGCACCGGGTCCGGCCGACCACGTCCGGGGCCGGCCTGGAGGAGGTCCACTTCGTGACCCGCCAGCGCACCCCGTCCGGTGAGCTGGCCGAGGTCGACGTGTGGACCTCGCTGGACCCCAGCCACAACGTGCGCCTGCACATGGGCCCGCCGCAGACCGAGCCGCTGCTCCCGCTCGACGACTACCGGCTGAAGGTGCAGCGCGCCGCCCGCCGCGGCCACGTGTACCCGTACGAGCTGACCGGCATGCTCGCGGGCCCCGCCGGGCGGTTCACCGAGTACGACCTTGACGCCAGCGGTGTCCTGGTCCCGGTGTCGCGTCCCAAGGGGCAGAACACCGCCGGGATGGTCGTCGGCCTGGTCGCCACCCCGACGGCGCTGTACCCCGAGGGCATCACCCGGGTCGCGCTGCTCGGCGACCCGACCAAGTCACTCGGCGCGCTCGCCGAGCCGGAGTGCGCGCGGGTGAACGCCGCGCTCGACCTGGCTTCGCGGCTCGGGGTACCGGTCGAGTGGTTCGCGCTGTCCTCCGGCGCGCGGATCTCCATGACCTCCGGCACGGAGAACCTGGACTGGGTCGCCGCCACGCTCAAGCGGATCGTCGAGTTCACCCAGGGCGGCGGCGAGATCAACATCGTGGTGGCCGGGATCACCGTCGGCGGGCAGCCGTACTGGAACGCCGAGGCCACGATGCTCATGCACACCAAGGGCATCCTGGTGATGACGCCGGACTCGGCGATGGTGCTCACCGGCAAGCAGTCGCTGGACTTCTCCGGCGGGGTGTCCGCCGAGGACAACTTCGGCATCGGCGGCTACGACCGGGTGATGGGCCCCAACGGCCAGGCCCAGTACTGGGCCCCGAACCTCAGCGGCGCCGTCGACGTGCTCATGGCCCACTACGACCACGCGTACCGCGCGCCGGGAGAGCGCGCGCCGCGCAAGGCCGTGTCCGTCGACCCCGTCGACCGTGACGTGTCGTCCTACCCGCACCCGGCGGCCGGCGGCGACTTCGCGTTCGTCGGGGAGATCTTCTCCGCGCGGAAGAACCCGGACCGCAAGAAGCCGTTCGACATCCGCGCCGTCATGCGGGCCCTGTCCGACCAGGACTACCCGGTGCTCGAGCGCTGGGCCGGCATGGCCGACGCGGAGACCGCGGTCGTGCAGGACGCGCACCTGGGCGGCCGCCCGGTCTGCCTGATCGGCATCGAGTCGCGCTCCGTGCCGCGGCGCGGCTTCCCGCCCGCCGACGGCCCGGACACCTACACCGCCGGCACGCTGTTCCCCCTGTCGTCGAAGAAGACGGCGCGGGCGCTGAACGCGGCCTCGGGCAACCGCCCGGTGGTGGTGCTCGCGAACCTGTCGGGCTTCGACGGCTCACCGGAGTCGATGCGCAGCCTCCAGCTGGAGTACGGCGCGGAGATCGGCCGGGCGATCGTCAACTTCGACGGCCCGATCGTGTTCTGCGTGATCTCCCGCTACCACGGCGGCGCGTTCGTGGTCTTCTCCAAGGCGCTGAACCCGCGCCTGACGGTGCTGGCCCTGGAGGGCTCCTACGCGTCGGTGCTCGGCGGCGCCCCGGCCGCGGCGGTGGTCTTCTCCGCCGAGGTCGGCAAGCGCACGGCCGCGGATCCGCGCGTGTCGGCGCTGCAGGCCCGGGTGGGCGAGACCAGCGGCGGGGAACGGGCGGCGCTGAGCGCCCAGCTGGCCGAGGTCCAGACGTCGGTCCGGGCGGAGAAGCTCGGCGAGGTGGCGGCGGAGTTCGACCGCGTCCACTCGATCCGGCGCGCGGTCGAGGTCGGCTCGGTCGACAAGATCATCAGCGCCGCCCAGCTCCGCCCGGCGATCATCGCAGCCGTCGAGGACGGCCTAAACGGCTAGCCTCACGATCGCCTACGGCTTGAGCGGCTAACCCGAAGATCGTCTACGGCTTGGGCGGCTAGCCTCACGATCATCTGCGGCTTGGGCGGCTAACCCGAAGATCGTCTACGGCTTGGGCGGCTAGCCTCACGATCATCTGCGGCCTGGGCGGCTAACCCGAAGATCGTCTACTGAAGATCTATGGCGTTTCGGCCCTCATAGGGGCCGAAACGCCATAGATCTTTTACTTGGCGGGCGGGAAGGACGCCGCGGCGGGCCCGGGCTCGCGGAGGAGACGCTACGGCTCCTCGTGGCCGGCCACGCTGGAGCCGTGCTTCCTGGAGAACGCCCAGCGGTGGGGGCCGCGCTGCGCGACGCGGGCGCGGACGTGGTGATGAGCGAACGGCCCGCCGCGCACGGGCCGCGCGCTGTGGCGGGCGGAGTTCCCGCTGATGGTGGCCTGGGCGTTCGGGCGGTAGAGCCGGGTACCCGGGCTGGTTACTCGGTGTGACTGTGGTCATGGTGGACGCACCCGCGTATCCGCCTGCACGGGCGTGGTCAGGTGAGCGGGCGGCGGGCCCTGGCCGTCCGGGAGGCCCGGCGACGGTGACCAGGCCCGCCCCCTGGCGTTGCCGCCATCCAGTTGGCGTCCGGCGTCCGGCGTCCGGCGTCCGGGAGAGTCCCGCCGGGTCGGCGTATGATCGGCTCGGTCACCGGCTGCGGGAGGTCCCATGAGCGACGCCTTGACGTGGAGCAGTGCCGAGGAAATCGTCGGCAGCGTGCTGCGCGCGTTCCGTTCGCGCGATGTGTCGCTTATCCTCGACGGGTTCACGAGCGATGCCGAGGTCATATTCGGCCCGATGGACCCGCTGCGCGGCCGCCTGGAAATCGAGCGGTTCCTCACCGCCCGGTTCGCCCGCCAGCTCAACTACCGGCTTGAGAAGGAACTCCGCATGGTCGACGGCAACCGCATGGCCGTCGCCTGGCAGGGTTGGTGGGACGACGCGGTGACGCAGCGGCCCATGCGGGGCAAGGGGGTCGAGATCTGGGACATCCGCGACGGCCTGCTCAGCCGGTGGGAAGCCGCGTTCAACCCGGTGGCCGTCGGCGACGACCCCGTGGCCGCTCTCGGGATCATCTGAGCAGGCCCGGGCGCGAGGGAGCGCGGGCCGACGGTAGCGGGGCTGTCGGGCGTTGTTCATCCCCGGCATGAAGATGCCCGGGAAGCCGCCTCCCGCGTCGGCTCGCGAACCACGATGCGCCGCCACCGCCGGGACCCGGCGGTCGTCGAGGTGTCCGGTGGCACGGTCAGCCTCCGGGTCGGCCCCGTGCCCGACCCGGACCTGGTCCTGGCCGGGCGGCCGCAGCTCAGCGCCGCCCTGTTCTGCCCGGCCCTGAGGCCCGTCTACCGCGGCCGGCCTCAGCGTCACCAGACGTAACTTCCGCGGCCGCGCGAAACGCGTTAGGTCGCGTTGGAAACGCATAATTCTCTCTGAATGGGAAGGTATCCCGCATGCTTACCTTCATCATCGTCCTGTTGATCGTCGGATTCATCTGCGGCGCGATCGCGCGGCTGCTCATGCCCGGCCGGGACCCGATCGGCGTGGTCGGCACCATCGTGCTCGGCATCGTCGGCTCCCTGGTCGGCGGCTTCCTGCAGAACCTGATCGAGTACCACTCGGCCAGCGTGCACAGCTTCCACTTCGTCGGGATCATCGGCTCGATCATCGGCGCCTGGGTGCTGCTGCTGCTGATCCGCCTCACCGGGCTGGAGTCCGGCCACCGCCGCTACCGCCGCTAGTGACGGCTCTCGTGCCGTGGCCTGCCCCGCGACAGGCGTCCGTCCATCGGGGACGGGCGCCTGTCTGCCAGAGACGGGTACCCGTCTGTCAAGGCAGCGTGACGGGCACCAGCCGGTTCGTGCGAGGATGCTCCGTTGTGGCTGAGTTGACCTTCTTCACCGGTGCGATGGACAGCGGAAAGAGCACGCTGGCGCTGCAGACCAACCACAACCGGCAGGCCCGCGGGCTGACCGGGCTGATCTTCAGCGCGCACGACCGGGAGGGCGCCGCGACGGTGTCCTCCCGGCTGGGGCTGACCCACGACGCGATCGAGGTCTCGACCGGTTTCGACTTCTGGCAGTTCACGGCCGACACGCTGGCCAGCGGGCGGAGGATCGACTACTTCATCTGCGACGAGGCGCAGTTCTACACCTCCGCGCAGGTCGATGACCTGGCCAGGATCGTGGACGACCTGGAGATCGACGTCTTCTGCTTCGGCATCCTGACCGACTTCCGCACCAGGCTGTTCCCGGGCTCCGCGCGGCTGGTGGAACTGGCCGACCGCACGCAGGTCCTGCAGGTCGAGGCCCTGTGCTGGTGCGGCCGGCGCGCGACCCACAACGCGCGGGTCGAGGACGGGGCCATGGTCACCGAGGGCGAGGTCATCGTCGTGGGCGACATCGGCGACCCGGCCGCCCAGGGGCGCGTGTCGTACGAGGTCCTGTGCCGCCGGCACCACCGCCGGGGACTCACGATGGGGAGCGGCGCGGCCGCCCGCGCCCGGTTACACAGTCACGGCGCCACGGGCACCGCCGGCTCGTTCGGCGGAATCTCGGGGCCGGCCTTTCCGGTGCCGCCGCCCGGCCTTGAGGCCGCGCGCAGCGGCGTGGCGGCGCTCGGCTTGGCCCGCCTCCTTAAGCCTGGCGTGCGACAATCGGCGCATGCCGGAACGACTCGAAGTTCAGCGGGCGGTGGCCGCGCCCGCGGGCGAGATCTTCGCCCTGCTCACCAGCCCCCAGGGGCACGTCGCCATCGACAGTACCGGCATGCTGATGGCGGCCGGCGGTGACGCCGTCGCCAAGGCGGGGGACACCTTCGTGGTGCACATGGACCGGGAATCGCTCAACGACTATCCCCTCGGCCTCTACGACGTCACGGTGGAGATTGTCGCGTTCGAGCCGGACCGGGAAATCGCCTGGACCGTCCGCGGCCGCCTGAACCTCGGCCACGTGTACGGCTACCGCCTGGAACCGATCGAGCTGGGCACCCTCGTGACGTCCTACTACGACTGGTCGGCGGCCGAGCAGAACTGGAAGGACGCCGCCGTCTTCCCGGTCATCCCAGAGAGCGCCCTGCGGGCCACGCTCGGGATCCTGGCCCGCACCGTCGCCCCCGGAAAGCCCCGCCCCGCCCTCCCCGCCGAGTGACGGCCGGTCCCCGGCTGCCTTGCCTAGCGGGGAACGATGATCGCGGTTCTTTGCATAGCCGGTGACCGCGTTATGTCGGCTTTGCCGGATACGTCGCGACGCCTAGCGATGCAAAGATGCCGGGAACGGTCGCCAGCGATGCAAAGCGGCGGCGCGAGCAGGTCATACCCCGGCTTTCTGCGTCGCCTACAGGGCATTTGTGATGATAACAGCAAGAAGCGGTTTGCCGCTGGCGGTTGGCGGCCTGGCCGGGCTGGGCCGTGTAACGGGCTGGGCTGGGCCCGGTATTAAGCGTGCGGGAGTTCGCGCCAGGCGCGGACGGCGGTGACTACCTCGGCGACGTCGCCGGGGCTGGCCAGGGTGCGGCCGGCGCCCGCCTCGATGCGGCGGAGCCGGTACCGGACCGTGTTGGGGTGGCAGCAGAGCGCCGCGCCGGCCGCCGTGGCCGAGCCGTTCGCCCGGACCCAGGCAGGAAGGCGGGTCAGGCGTCTCAGGCTGGCCAGCCCCTGCGCAGGCAACATACGTTGACAGATGTGATGATGTCAACATATGTTGCTGCCCGTGAACGAGGCAGCGCCCACGGCGCGGAGTGTGGCGGCGAGCAACGGGCTTGACGGGCTGCGCCAGCTGACGGCGACGATCGCCGCGCTGGAGACGAGCAGGACCAAGTTGATCACCGAGTTGCGGCGCGGTCCGGCTGCCAGCTGGGCGGAGATCGGCGCGGCCTGCGGGATGACCAGGCAGGGGGCCGCGCGGCGCTGGTCCCGGCCGGCGCACGCGTCGTCGTTCGGTGCGGCGGCCGACAGCTACCGGCGCGGGCGCCCCGGGTACCCGCGGTCGGTCGTCGAGTGGCTGGTCCCGCGCCAGGCCAAGACGGTGCTCGACCTGGGGGCGGGCACCGGCAAGCTGACCCGCGCCCTCGCGGACGCCGGCCTCACGGTGACCGCCGTCGAGCCCTCGCGGGGAATGCGCGGGCAGCTCGCCGCGGCCGTTCCCGGGGCCAGGGTGCTCGCCGGGTCGGCGGAGAAGATCCCGCTTCCCAGCGCCAGCGTGGACGCGGTGGTCGTCGGGCACGCCTGGCACTGGTTCGACCCGGCCCGCGCGGTGCCGGAGGTGGCGCGGGTCCTCGTTCCCGGCGGGACCCTGGCGCTGGTCTGGAACGACCGCGACGAGAGCGAGCCCTGGATGGCGACCCTCGGTGCCATCATGCACCGGCAGGCCGCCCAGGTCATCGACACCAGCCCGGAGATCGGGCCCCCGTTCGGCCCGCCGGAGCGCATGGAGACGCGCTGGCGCCAGTCGGCCAGCCGCCAGGAGATCCTGGACATGGTGGCGTCGCGCAGCTACGTGATCTCGATGCCGGCGGGGGAGCGCGAGCAGCTCCTCGGCGAAGTCGCGGAACTGCTCGACGAGCACCCGGACCTGCGCGGCCGCGACGAGATCGACCTGCCGTACGTTTCCCGCTGCACGCTGGTGCGCCTGGCCGGCCCGCACGGGGCTTAAGCCGGACAGGACTCATAAGCCGGACAGGATTACCGGACGGGACTAAGAGAGATCTAACACAGATGGCCTAACCCGGCGAGCGCCGGGAGATTCGGCGCATCATGGTCGGTATGCATGCCGGTGCGTGGTGGACCGGGCTGAGCCCGCGGCGCCGGGTCCTGCTCGGCGGGCTCGTGCTCGTCGTAGCCGCGGCCGCGGCCGTCGCGGGCGTGCGCCTGTCCCGCGGCCAGCCGAGACCGGTCGCCGGCCGGCCCGGCGCGGTGCTGCTCGTTCCCGGGTACGGCGGCGGCACCGCGTCGCTCGACGAACTGGCCGCGCGGATCAGCCGGGCCGGCCAGACCGCGACCGTGGTGCGGCTGGCGGGCGACGGCACCGGCGACCTGACCGTGCAGGCCCGGGTGCTGGCGGGCTACGTGAACCGGGCGATCGGCGCCGGGTCGGGACCGGTCACCGTGATCGGCTACTCGGCCGGCGGCGTCGTGGCCTGGCTGTGGGACGTGGACTACGGCGGCGCGGCCCAGGCGGGCATGATCATCACCCTGGGCTCCCCGCTGCACGGGGCCCGGATCGCGGCGGTCGGCGCCGGGTTCGACCCGGCGCAGTGCCCGGTCGCCTGCCAGCAGCTGGTGCCCGGCAGCGCCCTGCTCAGCGGGCTGCAGCGGTCCGCGCAGTCCCGGCCGCCGTGGCTGTCGCTGTGGAGCACCGACGACCAGACGGTGCAGCCGCCGGACTCGGCCCGGCTGGTCGGCGCGGTCAACGTGCCGCTGCAGTCCGTGTGCCCGGGCGTGAACATCCAGCACAGCCAGCTGCCCGACGACCCGCTGGTCGACGGCATCATCCTGCGCACCCTGAAGGCCGGCCACGTCTCCGCCCCCGCCCCCGGCGACTGCGCGGCTCTCCAGGCCCTGGGCCGCTGACCAGCGCGCAGCGCCGCGCTTTCGCCGGTATCGCGGATCATCGCGCGGCCTATAGTGCTCCTGGCGATCCGCCATCCGGGTGGAGCCGTCCGCCCTCCGCCGGCTCGCCGCTTCGTCACACGCCGGAGGTCATCTGCTGACGTCCTTGGTGGCGAAGTTCGCCCAGGCGGCCGCGAGGAACACCACGACGTAGACCGCCTGGATCGCGAACCCGCGCTGGATGTCCGGCCAGAAGATGGGCTGCCGGAAGAAGTCGATCCACGCGAGCCAGTACCTGGTCGGCAGGTAGGGCTGCACCGAGGTCGCGGCGCCCAGGGTGACCAGCACCTCGCTGGCGACCAGCACCGCGAGGGCGCCGAGGGCGGCGCCCAGGGCGGAGTCGGTGAGCGTGGACAGGAACAGCGCGATCGCCGCGACGCCCAGCATCGAGACCGTGATGAAGGCCATCGCGCCGAGGACCCGTTCGATGAGCTCGAGGAAGGTCAGCGGCGCACCGGACAGGGAGGTGATGGACGCTCCCGCCTGCAGTCCGGCGGTGGGTGCGCCCCCGGCGCCCGTCCCGATCGAGCCGGAACTCCCGGGCGCGAAGCCGACCGCCGCGGCCCGGGACGGGCCGAGGATCAGCACGCCGGTGGCGTACGCGGTCACCGTGACGGCGATGACGGTGATCAGCGTGAACACGGTCACCGAGACGAGCTTGGCGACCAGCAGCCGGGTCCGGCCCACCGGGCGGGCCAGCAGGTAGCGCAGCGTGCCCGCCGTGGCCTCGCCCGCGATCGCATCGCCGGCCATCACCGCGACGGAGACCGGCAGGAACACCGGCAGCACGAGCGCCAGCGCCGCCGCCGGGTAGAGCTGCCCCTCGTTGAGCACGGCGGACAGGAACGCGCTGCCGGAACCCGGCGCCGGCGCGATGTGCGTCACCGCGATGAAGATCGCCACGAGCAGCGGCAGCGCGCAGATCATCCCGATCGTCAGCCAGGTCCGCGGCCGCCGGACCAGCTTGAACAGCTCGACCGCGATCACGATTCAACCTCGTCGGCGGCAGCGGTGCCTTCGGGGTCATCCGTGGCCGCGCTGATTTCCGGGCCGGCGCCGTTGACCGTATCCGCGCTGTTTACCGCGGTGGCGGCGTCTCCGGCGCCTGCGCCGCTGAACTCGTCGGAGCCGGATCCCGTCACGTCGAGCACGATCTCCTCCAGGGTGCGCCGCTGCGGGACCAGTGACCGGACCGGCACCCCGGCCGCGACGAGCCTGGCGTTGAGCGCCGCCGCGTCGTCCGACTTGACCAGCAGCTCCGCCCCGTCCCGGCTTTCCACGAGGCCGTCAAGCGAAGCCACGGCCCGTTCGGGATCATCGGTAGCGACCAGCACGCGGCCGGTCGGCTGCTCCAGGTGCGCGAGCTCGTCCTGCAGCACCAGCCTGCCCGCGTCCAGCACCCCGATCCGCGTGCACAGCGCGGAAACCTCGGGCAGCAGGTGGCTGGACAGGAAGATCGTCACGCCGTCGGCGTTCAGCCGGGTCAGCAGGTCGCGCATGTCCTTGATGCCGCGCGGGTCCAGGCCGTTGGTCGGCTCGTCGAGGATGAGCAGCCGGGGGCGGCGCACCAGGGCCGCGGCCAGGCCGAGCCGCTGCCGCATGCCGAGCGAGTAGGCGCGCACCGGCCGCCGGTCGATGCCGGCCAGGCCGACCTCTTCCAGCGCCTCGTCGACCCGCCGCCGCCGCGTCCGGCGCGGCCCCTGCGCCCCGGCGGCGTCGAACAGCCGCAGGTTCGCCCGGCCGGACAGGTGCGGGTACGCCCCGGGCTCCTCGATGATCGCGCCGATCTGCGGCAGCACCCGGCCGACGTGCCGGGGGACGGGCTCGCCGAGCACCGAGATCGACCCGCTGGTCGCGTACACCAGGCCAAGCAGCATGCGGACCAGCGTGGTCTTGCCGCTGCCGTTGGGGCCGAGCAGGCCGTAGCGGTCGCCCTCGCGGACATCGAGGCTGACCTCGCGGACGGCCGCCACCCGGCCGAAGCGCTTCGTCAGGTTCTGCGTGGTGATCATCGGCGGTCCCCGTCCGGATCGGCGGCGAGCGCGGCCGCGGCCTGCTCAAGCGCGGCCTTGTTAACCAGTCCCACCAGCAGGAACGTGTCCTTCGAGTCGGACGACGGCCGGACCAGCACGAGGTTGACCAGCGGGGCGCTGGCGACCGCGCCGGCGCCGCGGGCGAAGGTCAGCGGCGTCGCGCCTTCGTCGAGCGCGCTTTCCAGCAACTGGTCGCCGTCGCTGCCGCTCGGGGGGAACGCGAGCACCGCGAACGAGGTCAGCCCGCTGCCGAAGACGTGCACATGCGGCAGCGGCGACCGCTGCCGGGTGAACCCGGCAAGGCGGTCCGCCAGCCGGACGGCGGCCAGGTGCTGCAGCGCCCCGGCGAAGCCGGCCGGAGTGGTGGAGGTGAAGCCGGCCGCGGGACCCGCCTGCGGCGTCAGCACGCCGCCGCCCGGCGTCCACAGGCCGACCTGCAGGAACTGGGACTGCAGGGCCGGGGCGGCGGAGGCGCGGCCGAAGATCTGCACGAGCAGCGGGATCCCGGTTCCCGGGGCTGCCCAGATGTCGACCCGGGCGATCGTGGACCGGCTGCTCGCCGGGCTGACCGCGAGGCCGGCCGCGCTCTGCCCCGCGACCCGGCGCGGCGGCAGGGAACTCAGCTTCGCGCCCGGGCCGGCCCAGCTGATCAGCCGGACGGCGAGGGACGACGGCACCAGGTCGGCGGCCCTGGGCAGCCGGACCGTTTCCGCGCCGAAGATCCCGGTGAGCAGTTGCTGACCGGAATCCCAGACGTAGGTGTCCGCGCCGAGCTGGTAGGTGTCGTTCTCGCCGACGTCGGACAGCGTGTCCACCCGCCAGCGGTCCGTCGACGCCTGCCAGACCCGTAGCCGGGTCACCCCGTCGAGCAGCGGGGTCACGCTGGAGAAGGCGGGCAGCGGCGGGAGGCCGAAGTTCGCGCTGCTTTCCGCGTAGCCGGCGAACGAGAGCCGCTGCGAGGCGAGGATCCGCTGCTCGAGCTGCTGCGGGGTGAGGTTCGGCACGCTCACCGGGAGCGCGCTGGCCAGGGCCGGCAGGCAGCACAGCACCGCGACGCCGGCCAACACGGCAATCCAGCGCCATCCGACATGCCACGCGGGCCCTGAGCGCACCGTTGCAGTGTAATTGCCCGTTCTCAGCGCGAGCCGGCTAACCGTCGCCCGGCCTGGTTACCGTGTTCTTACCTAGTCAGGCCGGGCGACGGCAGGCGCGTGCCGGTTCCCCGTGGCTGGGTGCGGGCGGCATGAGCCCAGTCGTTAGGATCGCAAGTCATGGAGCAGCGAGTTCTCGGCAAGACCGGCAGGCCAGTCTCGATTGTCGGCCTCGGCACCTGGCAGCTTGGCGCCGACTGGGGGGCGGTAACCGAATCCGACGCCCTCGCGGTGCTGCGCGCCGCCGTCGAGTCGGGCGTCACCTTCTTCGACACGGCGGACGTCTACGGCGACGGGCGCAGCGAGCGGGTCATCGGGCGGTTCATCGCCGGCGGCGACGCCCGCGGCGTCACGGTCGCCACCAAGATGGGGCGCCGGGTCGCGCAGGTACCGGAAAACTACGTACTGGAGAACTTCCGTGCCTGGACCGACCGGTCGCGGGTCAACCTCGGCGTGGACCGGCTGGATCTCGTTCAGCTGCACTGCCCGCCGACGCCGGTCTACACCACGGACGCGGTGTACGACGCGCTCGACACCCTCGTCGCGGAGGAGCGGATCGCCGCCTACGGGGTCAGCGTGGAGACGTGCGCGCAGGCCCTGGCGGCGATCGCCCGGCCCGGCGTGGCCACCGTGCAGATCATCCTCAACGCGTTCCGCCGCAAGCCGCTCGACGAGGTGCTGCCCGCGGCGGCGGCGGCCGGGGTCGGCGTCATCGCCCGGGTGCCGCTGGCGTCCGGGCTGCTGTCCGGCCGGTACACGCTGGACACGGCGTTCCCCGCCGACGACCACCGGACCTACAACCGAAGCGGCGAGGCGTTCGACGTCGGCGAGACGTTCTCCGGCGTGGACTACCCGACCGGTGTGCGGGCGGCGGCCGAGTTCGCCGCCCTGGTAGCGGCGCCGGGCGCGTTCGCCGCGGACCCCGGTGTGCCCGCGACCACCGCCCAGGCCGCGCTGCGCTGGGTGACCCAGCAGCCGGGCGTCACCACGGTCATCCCCGGTGCCCGCAGCCCCGAGCAGGCCAGGCAGAACGCGGCGGCCGGGCTGCTGCCGCCGCTTCATGAGACAGCGCTCGGCCAGGTCGAGGCGCTGTACGACAAGTACCTCCGCGCCGACGTGCACCCGCGCTGGTGAGGCGGTGTCCCCGGGCGAGCCGGTGTCCCCGGGCGAGCCGGTGCGCCTGTGGCCAGACGACGCCGGCGAGGTGCTGACGCTGCAGCGCGCGGCGTACGTGACCGAGGCCCAGGCGCACGGCGACCTGGCGATGCCGCCGCTCACCCAGACGCTCGACCAGCTCCGGGCCGAACTGGCCGACCCGGCGGTCACCGCCTGGGGGATCCACCAGAACGGCCGCCTGGTGGCCAGCGTCCGCGTCCGGCTGGCGGAGCCGGATGTCGCGGAGGTCGGCCGCCTGGTGGTCGCCCCCGACCGGCAGGGACACGGTCTTGGCAGCGGGCTGCTGCGCGCGGCGGAGGCCCGCCTGCCCCGGAGGGTCTCGCTCGTCCGGCTGTTCACCGGGGAGCACAGCCACGCCAACCTGCGCCTCTACCGGCGGCTGGGCTACCGCGAGACGGGACGCACCTGCGCCGGGGACTACGAACTCGTGCACCTGGCCAAGCCGCTGCCTAGCTAGGGGGCGGCGACCAGGCGATCGGCGCCCGGTTCGCCGCTTCACCGCCGCCCGGTAAGCCCGGTCGCCTACTCGGCGGAGA
>DAHWEX010000775.1 GCA_027326205.1 Actinomycetota bacterium | reverse complement strand
GCCGCCTTGTCGTCGGTGCCCGGCACGCCGGTCGTCTCGCTGATCGGGGACGGCGGGTTCGCGATGACCGCCACCGAGCTGGCCGTGGCCGCGCGGCTCGGCCTCGGCCTGGTCGTCGTGGTGTTCTCCGACGGCGGGCTGAACCGGATCGAGCTGCACCAGGCCTCGGTGGGCTACCCGCTGGCCGCGACCGCCGTGGACCGCAGCGACATCCCGCTGCTCGCGGAGTCCCTCGGCTGCGACGGCATCCGGGTGGACCGCGTGTCCTCGCTGGAAAAGGCCCTGTCCGAGGCGTTCGGTACCGGCCGGACGCGCCCGCTGGTCATCGAGGCGCGCATTGACACGTCTCAGTACTCGGCGCAGTTCTAGCCGACCCGGTTTCGGCCGGGCGGCGCAGGATCATGACGGCCACGTCGAGGCCGCCCGAGGTGACCGTCATGACGCCGAGGCCGAACAGCGAGATCACCAGCAGGTTGCGCAGCGCGTCCGAGCGCTGCGCCTGCGAGCCCGAGTCCACGCCGGCGTAGATGAGCGTGAGCCTGGCCCTGACCTTCCGCGGCCAGAGCCTGCGGACCGGGCGGAGCTTCATGGCGGCCGGTACCCGCTGCCGACGACGGTGTCGATCGGGTCCGGCACGAAGGAAGGCGCCCGATGAACAGCACCGTGACCGAACTTGTGGACAAGAGCCTGCGGAACCTGCGGGAGAACCGGGGCGATTCCGCCAGGTGGCTGGCCGTCGAAGTCCTGCTAGGCGACCCCGCCGCGCTCGGAGACGACGAGTTGGTGAACCGGCTCCACTGCCTTCAGGACCGGCTGGAGGCAGTGACCCGCGTCCGGTACGGCGTGGCCTGAGCGCTCCCGGGACAAGGCCGCGCAATCCGGACCGCTCGCGCATGATGGCGGATCGCTGGGAGGCGTATAGCCCGCCCAGCGATCCGCCATCGCCAGAAGTCAGCCAGCCTCAGCGGATAAATTCTTGTATAACTGGAGTTATAATAACCGGCTCGCCAGGGAATTCTGGGGCGTGGCCGACCTGCGTACCGCAGTGCGGACCAATGCCATCGTCGGAGGAACTCCCGCCTACCGCCGGGAGTCCGCGCAGGACGACGCACCCGCGGACGCTGACGACTTCGACCCGTGGGTTTGCCGGACTGTGCTCAACCCGGGCCGTCTGGCTTGCCTGAAGCGGCAGGGAACTCCGCTGGCCTTAATAGACTCGGCGGTTGTGAGCCTGTCTATCGGAATCGTCGGGCTGCCCAACGTGGGCAAGTCCACCCTGTTCAACGCGCTGACCAAGGCGGGGGCGCTGGCCGCGAACTACCCGTTCGCCACGATCGAGCCGAACGTCGGCGTGGTCGGCGTGCCCGACCCCCGGCTCGGCGCGCTGGCGAAGCTGTACAACTCGGCGCGGGTGGTGCCGGCGTCCGTGCGGTTCACCGACATCGCCGGGCTCGTGAAGGGCGCTTCCCAGGGACAGGGGCACGGCAACCAGTTCCTCGGCCACATCCGCGAGACCGACGCGATCTGCCAGGTCGTCCGGGTCTTCGGCGACCCCGACGTGACCCGGGTGGAGGGCTCCGCCGAGCCGGAGGGCGACATCGAGACGGTCGTCACCGAGCTGATCCTCGCGGACCTGCAGACCCTGGAGAAGGCGCTGCCCCGGCTGGCGAAGGAGACCAAGTTCGCCAAGGACCCGGAGAAGCTGGAGACCGCGGCGGCGGCCCAGGCGGCGGTGGCGGTGCTGGACGCGGGCACGACCCTGTTCGCGGGGGCGAAGGACGCCGGCATCTCGCTGCCCGCGCTGCGCGAACTGCACCTGCTCACCGCCAAGCCGTTCCTGTACGTGTTCAACATGGACGTGTCCGACATCGCGGACGAGGGGCTGAAGAAGCAGCTCGCGTCGCTGGTCGCCCCGGCCGAGGCGATCTTCCTCGACGCGAAGACCGAGGCCGACCTCGCGGAGCTGTCCGACGAGGACGCGGCGGAACTGCTCGAAGAGGCGGGCCTCGGCGAGCCCGGGCTCGCCCAGCTCGCCAAGGCCGGCTTCCGCGCCCTGGGCCTGCAGACCTACCTGACCGCCGGCCCGAAGGAGACCCGCGCCTGGGAGATCCCGGTCGGCGCGACCGCCCCCGAGGCGGCCGGAGTGATCCACACCGACTTCCAGA
>DAHWEX010000771.1 GCA_027326205.1 Actinomycetota bacterium | reverse complement strand
CCTTCCTCGGCGCCATCGTCTTCGGCCGGGTCGCCGACCTGGTGGGCCGCAAGCGCGTGTACTGGCTGGTCGCCGCCATCATGGTCATCGCCGCGATCGGCTCCGCCCTCGCCCCGACCCTCGCCGTCCTCATCGCGTTCCGCTTCCTGCTCGGCTTCGGCGTCGGCGGAGACTACCCGGTCAGCGCCGTACTGATGAGCGAGTACGCGGGCCGCGAGGACCGTGGCCGGCAGGTAGGCCTGGTGTTCTGTGCCCAGGCGGTCGGGCTGATCGTCGGCCCACTGGTCGCCCTCGCCCTGCTGGGCGGCGGGGTCGGCGCGCCGCTTACCTGGCGGCTGCTGCTCGGCCTCGGCGCGATCCCGGCGGCGGCCGCCGCCTGGATGCGCCGCACGCTCCCCGAACCGGAGCGCTTCACGGCCGCGGTGGCGGCCGCGGCCGCGGGGCCGCGCGAGCCCGGGACGCGGCTCGCGGCCGCCCGCGGCCCGCAGGCCGGCCTGCGGGCGTTCCTCGCCAGCCGCCGGCTGCTCGTGCTGCTGGCCGGAACCGCGGGCTGCTGGTTCCTGCTCGACTACGCCTACTACGGCAACACGATCTCCACGCCCCGGATCATCGGCCTCATCGCGCCGCACGCCACGCAGATCACGACGATCGCCATCCAGCTTGCCATCTTCACCGTCGCCGCCGTGCCGGGCTACGTCCTCGCGATCACCAAGATGGACCGCATCGGCCACCGCAGGCTCCAGCTCATCGGCTTTATCCTGATGGGCGCGTGCTTCGCCGTGATCGGCCTGGTGCCCGGCATGACCACGGCGGTGCTGCCGTTCCTGCTGGTCTACGGGATCAGCTACTTCTTCTCCGAGTTCGGCCCGAACGTCACCACGTTCGTCTTGCCGGGCGAGCTCTTCCCCACGGGGGTACGCGCGACCGGCCACGGCATTTCCGCGGGCATCGGGAAGTTCGGCGCGTTCATCGGCGTCTTCCTGTTCCCCGTCCTGCAGGGCTCGCTCGGCCTGCGCGGCACGCTGCTGCTCACCGCGGGGGTCTCGGCTCTCGGCGCCCTGCTCACCCTGGTCCTGCCCGAGCCCGCCGGGCGCAGCCTCGAGGAGATCGAAGGCAGTCACGCGCTGCACCCGGAGCCGGTGCGGGCGGACGCCGCCCGGGCCGCCTGATGCCGCCCGGCGGCCGGTTTGCTTCGCTGGCCGCCGCCCGGACCGGGTGACCGCCGCCCGCCGGCGGCGTGGGGTTGGATCCCCCACAATCTGGAACACCGGACCGTTCGGGGTGGGCCGGGTTGTCTTGGGGGTATGCACAGTTTTGTCGCGGTTCGGCTTGTCCCGTTCGGGACGGCCGCCGCGAGTACGCGAGCAGGAGCCCGGCGCGCCCGGGCCTGCACCCCCGCAGCGGTCACGCGAGGAGACAGCCGTGCAGTCTGGTTCCCCTGTCCCGTCCGCCGGGAGCCTGATCCCGACGCTCGAAGGCTCCTGGTACACCTCGTCCGACGTCTTCGCCCGCGAACGGGAGGCGATCTTCGACCGCGACTGGCTCTGCGTCGCCAGGACCACCGACTTCCTCGCCCCCGGGCAGTTCCAGATGGTCCAGGCGGGCTCGGAGAGCGTGCTCGTCGTCCGGCAGCGCGACGGCGGGCTGCGTGCCTTCCTGAACGTGTGCCGTCACCGGGGGGCGCGCCTGTGCGCGGACGAGTCCGGGCAGACGGGGCGGTACCTGCGCTGCCCGTACCACGCCTGGGCCTACGAGCTGAGCGGCCGGCTCGCCGCCGCGCCCAACCTGGCCCGGATGCCCGACGTCGACCGGGACGCCTACGGCCTGATCCCGGTCGCGCTGCGGGAATGGCTCGGCTACGCCTGGGTGTGCCTGGCCGCGCGGCCGCCGTCCTTCGAGGACACAGTGGTCAGCGCGGTGACCGGGCGGCTCGGCGACCCGGAGGCCGTCGAGTCGTACGGGCTCGGCGAACTGGCGGTCGGCCGCCGGATCAGCTACGAGGTCGCGGCGAACTGGAAGCTGCTGGTGGAGAACTTCATGGAGTGCTACCACTGCGCCCCGATCCACCCGGAGCTGACGAGCGTGCTGCCCGAGTTCGCGGGCGGCTACGCGGCCCAGTACTACGTGGGGCACGGCGCGGCCTTCGCCGACCGCGTCACCGGGTTCACCGTCGACGGCAGCCCCGGCTTCGGCCGCCTGCCGGGCGTGCGCGACGAGCAGGACCGCCGCTACTACGCGGTCACCATCCGGCCCCAGGTGTTCATCAACCTGGTCCCGGATCACGTGATCTTCCACCGGATGATCCCCAGGGACGCGGGTCACACGACGGTGATCTGCGACTGGCTGTTCGCCGCGGACGTCGTCGTCTCCGGCCAGGACGTCTCCCGTTCGGTGGAGCTCTTCGACCGGGTGAACCGGCAGGACTTCGCCGCCTGCGAGCGCACGCAGCCCTCCATGGCCTCCCGCGCCTACTCCGGCGGCGGCGTCCTGGTCCCCAGCGAGCACCACATAGCCGACTTCCACGCCTGGGTTCGCACCCGCCTGTCCGCCTAGCGGCCGCTAGCTAGGCGCGGTCGGCCGGGATGACGACGACGGGGCAGTGGGCGTGGTGAGTGACCTGAGTGCTGACCGAGCCCATCAGCAGCCGCTTGAACCCGCCGGCGCCCCGGGAGCCGACGACGACCATGTCCGCGTCGGCGGCCGCGCTGAGCAGTTCCTCGGCAGGCAGGCCGGTGACCGACTTGACGGTGACCGACAGCGGCCGGGCCTCGTCGTCGGCCTGCTTGAGCACGTCGTCGGCCTCCTCCTGCGCCGCCCGGAGGGCCTGGTCCGCGAGGTCGGTGTCGGTCGCGTACTGGACCGGGACACCCCAGGAACCGGGGGTCGCGTGGTAGACGGTGAGGACGGTGAGCGGCGCGTGCTGGACCGCCGCCTCGCGGACGGCCCACTCCAGGGCGCGGCGGGAAGGCGCAGAGCCGTCGATACCGACGAGAATGCCTGGCATCTTGTTCTCCCTAACTCGTGACGTCAGCTCCGACGCTAGGCCGCGCGACGCTCAGCGTTCAGGGGCGCACGGTCCCTCCGCCTAGGGCCGAAGGGCCCGCCGGCTCAGGACCTTCCGCGCGACGCCGCTGCCCGGCCGCGTCAGCCGGGACCTTGGTCCCGGCTGGTACAGGCCATGGCCCCTTTGGGCCCGGTCCCGCGCGGAGTGTGCTTGAGCCGGAGCGGAACGCTGACACGGCGCCGCCGCCAGCCGGCGCAAGCGAGCTCGAAAGGCTTCGAGGTGGATCTGATGAGCGTGAATCAGGCAGATGACTGGCCGGTGCCAGCCGATCCGGGCGACCTCAGCAGGCGCCTGGCGGCACGCCGGGCGGAACTGCGGCTCAGCCTCACCCAGGTGGCCGGCCGGGCCCAGGTGGATCCCCGTTACCTGGCGTACCTGGAGAACTTCCCGAGCCAGCCCGGCGCCCCCACGCTGCGCCGGCTGGCCGCCGCGCTGCTCACCACGTCGGCCGCCCTGCTCGGCGCCGGGCAGGAAGCGCCGGCCGGGCAGGATCCGCAGGACCCGTGCT
>DAHWEX010000760.1 GCA_027326205.1 Actinomycetota bacterium | reverse complement strand
CGGCCGCCCCGCGCGGCCGGCGGGCACCGACCCGGTGGCCCGCGCTGGCGATCGCCCGGCTGCGGCGCCCGGCCGTGCCGTGGCCCAGGCCGCCGACGGTGAACAGCCGGGGCCGGTAGGGCTCCAGCGGCGCCGCGGTCGTCACCGGGGCCGGCCTGCCGGGCGCGGAGGCTTCCGCCGGATCGGTTTCCTGTCCGGCGGGACCGGCGGCCGCGTCGCCGGGCCTGTCACCGGCCTGGCTCTCAGCTGGCGGCCCGCCCTGCCCCGTACCGGGGCGCTCAGCGCCCCCGGACCGCGCCGTGTCCTGCGGTGGTTCCGCCTCTCCCGGGCCGCCGGGCCCTCGCGGCGGTTCCGGTGGGTGCGGTGGGTCCGGCGGAAGCTCTTCGTCACCGAGGACCGCGTCGAGCAGGTCCTCGTCGAGGCCGGGGGCGTCGAACGGCTTGCGCCGCCGCCGGTGCGGCAGCGCGAGGGTCGCGGCGCGGCGGATATCGGCCAGGGTGACGGCTGACCGCCCCTGCCAGGCCGCGTGGGCGACCGCGG
Source organism: Actinomycetota bacterium (assembly GCA_027326205.1). Taxonomy (GTDB): domain Bacteria; phylum Actinomycetota; class Actinomycetes; order Streptosporangiales; family Streptosporangiaceae; genus Trebonia. The sequence continues at coordinate 15,138 of DAHWEX010000760.1, read as the reverse complement.
TGCGCGCGGTGACGATGTCCGCGCGCAGCCCGTCGACCTCGAACGCGGCGCACACCTCGGCGATCTTGAGCAGCGCCGCCGCGGAGAGGCGGACCCGCGCCAGCCGCCGGCTGGCGGCCTGGATCCGCTCGCTGAGCGCCGTGTCGTCGTGCAGGTAACGGCCGGCGAACGCGGCGGGGTCCGCGTCGTAGGCCAGCCGGCGGCGGACCACCTCGGCGCGCAGCCGCGGGTCGCGCGGGGCGGCGACCTCCACGGTGAGCCCGAACCGGTCAAGAAGCTGCGGGCGGAGCTCTCCCTCTTCCGGGTTCATCGTGCCGATGAGCACGAACCGGGCGGCGTGCCCGACCGAGACGCCGTCGCGTTCCACGGTCACCCGGCCCATGGCGGCGGCGTCGAGGAGCACGTCGACCAGGTGATCGTGCAGCAGGTTGACCTCGTCGACGTACAGGATGCCGCGGTGGGCGCGGGCGAGCAGGCCGGGCTCGAACTCGACCTTGCCCTGAGAAAGCGCGCGCTCCAGGTGGATGGAGCCGAGGACACGGTCCTCGGTCGCGCCGACGGGAAGCTCGACCAGCCTGACCGGGCGGGTGACGGTCTGCGCGCCGGCCGGGAACGGCCCGTCCGGTGAGGACGCCGCCTGGTCCGCCGGGTCGGCGGAGAACCGGTCCGCGGCGTAGACCTCGATCGGCGGGAGCACCGCCGCGAGCGCTCGCACGGCGGTGGACTTCGCGGTCCCCTTCTCGCCGCGGATCAGGACGCCGCCGATCTGCGGCGAGATCGTGGCGAGCACGAGGGCGAGCCCCATGTCGTCCAGCGCGTCGGCCTCGCAGCCGACGACGGCGGAGAAGGGGTAGTGCTGTGGCATATGTGAGGCTCCCGCTCGCTTCGCCGTCGTGGCCGGGCGCGAGGCCGGTCTTCGGACTTGCCGAGTCCCGGGCTCCGTGGAGCGCGGGCTAGGTTCACCGCAGCGGGCCTGTGCCGGATTCTCACCGGCTTCCCAGATTCTCCCCGCCCTGCGGCACCGCCGTTTCCGACGGCTGGCCGGGCGGGGCACCTCACGCCTTTACGCTGACGATATCGTCTGGTCTCATGTCAGGCACTACCGCCCCGGCCGATCGTCCGCGCCTGGTGGTCGTCGGGATCGGCGCGGACGGCTGGGCGGGCGTGCCGCCGCGGGTCCGCGAGGTCGTCCTGGGCGCCTCGGTGGTGCTGGGCGGCGGCCGCCACCTGGCGATGCTGCCCGAGGTCCCCGGGCAGCGGCGCGAGCCGTGGCCGTCGCCGCTGCGGGCCGGCCTCCCGGCTCTCCTGGCATCCCTGGGCGGCGCCCGGCCGGAGGCCGGCGCGGTGGTCGCGCTCGCCTCGGGCGACCCGCTGGTCTCCGGGATCGGCGCCACGCTGGTCGGCCTGCTCGGCCGCGACGCGGTGACGATCCTCCCGGCGGTCTCGTCGGTCGCGCTGGCCCGCGCCGCCCTCGGCTGGGCCGCCGGGTCGTGCGCGGTCGTCAGCCTGACCGCGGCCGACCCGTCGCTGGTGCTGCGCGAACTGGCGCCCGGCCGCCGGGTCCTGGTCCTGTCCGCCGACGAGCGGACGCCCGCGCGGGTCGCCCGGCTGCTGGACGGCGCCGGGTACGGCGCGTCGGCGATGACCGTGCTCGGCGACCTGGGCGGCGACCGCGCGAGCCGGGTCAGCGCGACCGCGGCGACCTGGCGGGCGGCGGTTCCCCGGCTGAACGTCATCGCCCTCGACCTGGCCGGCCCCCGGCACGGCGGCTGGGTCGCGGGACTGCCGGACGACGCGTTCGAGCACGACGGCCAGCTCACCAAGCGCGACCTGCGCGCGTCCGCCCTCGCCCGCCTCGCCCCCGTGCCCGGTGAGCACCTGTGGGACGTCGGGGCCGGCGCCGGGTCGGTCGGCATCGAGTGGATGCGCGCGCACCCGGCCTGCACCGCCACGGCCGTCGAGGCGGACGCCTGGCGGGCCGCGCGGATCGCCCGCAACGCCGCGCGGCTCGGCGTGCCGGGCCTGCGGGTCGTGACCGGGCGGGCGCCGTCGGCGCTGGCGGGCCTGGCGGCGCCGGACGCGGTCTTCGTCGGCGGCGGCGCGACCCGCGACGGCGTGCTCGAGGAGTGCCTGGCCGCGCTGCGGCCGGGCGGCCGCCTGGTGGTGCACGGCGTGACGCTGCAGACCGAACGGGTCCTCGCCGACGCCTACGCCCGCCACGGCGGCGAACTGACCCGCGTCGCCGTCGAGACGGCGGCCCCGGTCGGCTCGTTCACCGGCTGGACGCCGGCCCGGACCGTCACCCAGTGGACGCTAGAGCGCTGAGGGACCCGCGGGGCGCTTGGACGTCCGGTCGCGCGCGGGGTCGTACAGGTACGACTCGCCGCCGGGCCGCGGGTCGAGGGCCCGGCCGACGAGGATCACCGCGGCCTGGCGGAGCCCGGCCTCCTCCACCGCGTCGGCGATGGTGGCGATGGTGCCGCGCAGCAGGAGCTCGCCCGGCTGGCTGGCCCGGTAGACCACCGCGACCGGGCAGTCCGCGCCGTAGTGCGGCGCGAGCTCCGCCATCAGCGCGCGCGTCCTGGTGATCGCCAGGTGCAGCACGAGGGTCGCCCTCGTGGCCGCGAAGGCCGCCAGCGACTCCGTCTCCGGCATCGCCGTCGACCGCGCCCGGGTCCGCGTCAGGACGACGGACTGGGCGAGCAGCGGGACCGTGAGCTCGCGCCCGGCCAGCGCGGCCGCGGCCGCGTAGGCGGGGACCCCCGGCGTGACGTCCCACGGCACGCCGGCCTCGTCCAGCCGCCGCGTCTGCTCCGACAGCGCGGAGTAGGCCGACAGGTCACCGGAGGCAAGGCGGACGGCCTGCTTGCCCGCGCGGTGCGCGCTGATCAGGTGGCCGGCGATCTGGCCGAGGTCGAGATCGCGGGTGTCGACGAGGTCCGCGCCGGGGCTCACGTGGGCGAGCACCCCGGGGTCGAGGTAGGTGCCGGGGTAGAGCACGACGTCGGCGGCCGCGAGGAGCCGGGTCGCGCGCACGGTCAGCAGGTCGGCGGCGCCCGGCCCGGCGCCCACGAAGTGGACGGTCACGACGGCTCGGTGAACCGCGGCGTCCAGACGCCCGCCGGGCTGACCCGGGTGCTGTCGGCGCCGACGATGAGCAGGCACTTCATGTCGATGACGGCCGGGTCGAGCCCGGCAAGCGTGGTGACGGCGAGCGACTCCTCCGCCCGGCCGACATCGCGGCCGACGATGACGACGGTGTCCGGCTTGCGGCAGGAAAGCAGGATGCGCCGCGCGGCGGCGACCTGCCCGGTCCGCGAGCGCGACGCCGGGTTGTAGACGGCCAGCACGAGGCCGGCTTCGGCGATCGCCCGCAGCCGCCGCTCGATGACCGGCCAGGGCTTGAGCCGGTCCGACAGGGAGACGACCGCGAAGTCGGCACCGATCGGCGCCCCGGCGCGGGCGGCGACGGCCTGCACGGCGCTGACTCCGGGCAGGACGCGGACCGCGACGCCGGCGTAGGCGGGATCCTCGGCCGCCTCGAAGACGGCGGCGGCCATGCCGAAGACGCCCGCGTCGCCGCCCGAGACGACCGCGACCCGCTCGCCCGCTTGAGCGAGGCCGAGGGCCAGGCGGGCGCGGTCGAGCTCGACGGTGTTGCCGGACGCGTGCCTGGTGAGCCCGGCGCGCTGCGGGACGCGGCTGACGTACGGCCCGTAGCCGACCACGTGGTCCACCGCGGCCAGGGCCTGGGCCGCCTCCGGTGTCAGCCAGCGGCCGGGACCGGGGCCGAGGCCGATGACGAGCAGTTCCGGCCGCGACCCGCCCGGGGCGCCGCCGGCGCGGCGCTGCCCGCCTGGCTCGGCGCGGGGCGCGCGGCCCTCCTCGCCGCGGGCCCGGGAGCGGGGGCCGTTGCGGCTGTCGCCGGTGACGACGATCAGCGAGAAGTAGGGCACGCTCGCGGGATCGACCGCGGCGACCGGGAGCCAGCGCTGCTCCGGCGTCGAGGCGCGCTCAACGTACAGGGCGTGGTCAAGCCGGCCGGCCGCCTCCAGCGCGCGGCGGACCGCGGGGAACGTGCGGCCGAGCTTCATGATGATCGCGGCGTCGGTGTCGGCCAGGCGCCGGGCCAGTTCCGGTTCCGGCATCGTGCCCGGCAGCACCGTGACGACGTCGTCCTGGCGGGACAGCGGGCTCGCGGCCGCCGCCGTGGCGGCGGCGAAGGCGGGGACGCCGGGCACGATCTCGGTCTCGTAGCGCGGGGCGAGCCGGTCGTGCATGTACATGTAGGAGCCGTAGAACAGCGGGTCGCCCTCGGCGAGCAGCACGACGTCGCGGCCCGCGTCGAGGTGGGCCGCGAGGCGGGCCGCGGACTGCTCGTAGAAGTCGGCCATCGCGCCGGCGTACCCGCCGGGGTGGGCGGTGGTCCCGGTGGTCACCGGGTACGTCAGCTGCTCCTCGATGACGCCGGCCGGGAAGAGCCCGGCCGCGGTGCGGCGCGCGTTGGACCGCCTGCCGTCGCCGGCGTGGTAGGCGACGACGCCGGCGGCCGCGATGAGCCGGGCGGCCTTGACGGTGATCAGCTCAGGGTCGCCGGGGCCGACCCCGACCCCGTAGAGCCGGCCGGTCACTCCGCCTCCCGGGCGAGCGCGTTGAGCGCGGACGACGTCATCGCCGAGCCGCCCCGCCGTCCCCGCACCGTCACGTAGGGAATGTCGATGCCGTGCTCCGCGCGCAGGCCGGCCAGGGCCCGCTTGGACTCGGCGGCGCCGATGAAGCCGACCGGGCAGCCGACGATCGCGGCCGGCCGCGGCGCGCCGTCGAGGATCATCTCCAGCAGGTGGAACAGGGCCGTGGGTGCGTTGCCGACCGCGGCCACGGCGCCAGCCAGACGCGGTTCCCAGAGCGAGACCGCCGCGGCGGTCCTGGTGGTGCCCCAGGCCCGGGCGATGCCGGGCACGCGCGGGTCGCCGAGCAGGCACAGGACCTCGTTGTCCCGCGGCAGCCTGCTCCTGGTCACCCCGGTGGCGACCATGGTCACGTCGCACAGGACCGGGGCGCCCGCCCGCAGCGCGCCGCGCGCCGCGGCCACCAGCCCGGGGTGGATGAGCAGGTCGTCCGCGAGGTCGACCTGGCCGCTGCCGTGGATCATGCGCACGGCGACCTTCTCGGCGTCCGCCGGGAGGCGGCTCAGGTCGGCTTCGCGGCGGATCATGGCGAACGAGCCGGCGTAGATCGCCGGGCCGCTGCCGGCGTAGTCGTAACGGCGCCGCGGGCGCCGGGGCTCCGGCAGCGGGTGTTCTGCGGTCAACGGTGGTTCTCCTCGGGGACGAGCACGCCGCGCCAGGGCGTGACGATCACGGCCGGCCCGGTGGCGGTGAGGGCCGCGACCGCGGCCCGGTCGAGGCCGACGTCCGGGACGGCGACGTGCCGTCCGCCGGGGACCGGCCCGTACGGCAGCGGCCCGGACGCCGCGGGCAGCCGGGGATCCGCGGCCGCCGCCGCGAGCAGCGGTTCCGGCAGTTCGGCGACGTGCCAGGGGGCGGCGGGGCCGGCGCCGCGGCGCCGCAGGAACTCGGCCGCCAGGCCGGCGAGCACGGCCGCCGCCTCGCCGGCCGGGACCACGTCACCCCACGCCCCGCCGGCGCGGACCTGGGCCTCCCGCCCGTCAAGCATGACCAGCCCGAGGTCACAGCCCCGGTCGACGAGGTCACCCCGGCCGTCGTCAAGGACGAACAGGAACCGGCCGGGCAGTTCGGCGAGGAGCTCGCTGGCGCACAGCCGCCGGTCGAGTTCCGCCGCGACCGGCCGCAGGTCGGCCAGGCCGCCCGCCAGCCCGGTCTGCGGCGAGGTCAGCACGTTGCGGACCAGTTCGTGGGTCCGGCTCGGCAGCAGGCCGGTGGCCTCGACCGCGGCTAGCGCCTCCGGGGCCAGCGCTCCGTCCCGGCCGGGGAGCGCGCGCACCTGCAGGTTGGCGCGCACCGTCACGTGCACGCGGCCGTCGCCGTGCTGCTCCGCGACCTCCAGCAGGGCGCGCAGGGCCGCCGAGCTGACGCGCCCGCCGATCAGCCGCAGCCGCACCAGCAGGCCGTCGGCGGCCTGCCACGGCCGGAGCACCCCGGGGCAGCGGTCACGCCGGGTCCGCGTCGTGGGCTGTGCAGGCATCCGGTGCACCTCTGCTCAAGGGGCCCGTCCGCGGGGCCCGCGACCTGGCGGCGGTCGCCGCCAGGGCCAGCAGGTCTTCGGACTCGGGATCGTCCGGCACGGAGCGCCTTCCCGGAGCGCCGCTCCAGTGGCCGCCGCGCTTACCGTGCGCGGCCTGCTCCGCCCGTCACCCTCACCGCTGCGCGTCAGTCCCGGAGTCGCACCAGGTTCCCTGACCCCATCACCGTGGAGCACGACTGGCGTGACGGAGCCTACCTCGCCGGCCGGCCGCGCGGCCACCGGGGCCGGGCCAGAGCCCGGGGGGCCGGCCGGACGCGGACGCCGCCGAGGTGGCGGACACGCTGGGCGCCGGCCGGCCGGGTCGGGGATGATCTACACCTATGGTGGTTCCTCTCGCTGCCCGGTGCGTCGCGGCAGCCTTCGGCGCGGCGTTCGTCCTCGGGGCCTGGGGCAGCGCCATCGGGACGCTCATCGTGCCGCGCCAGGTCGGGAGCCTGCTCACCCGCTGGGTCGACCGGGCCGTGGTCGCCGCCTACCACGGCGTCACCCGGGGCACCACGGACTTCCGCCGCCTGGACCGGGTGCTCGCCACGCAGGCGGCGGCGATCCTGGTCACCCAGCTCTTCGCCTGGATGGCGATCTCGTTCCTCGGCTTCACGCTGCTGCTGTGGCCGTGGGCCGCGGCCGGCCTCGCGTCGGCGTTCAGCGACGCCGGCTCGTCGATGTTCACCCTCGGGTACACCGAGCCCGCCGGGGCGTGGCCGGCCGCCGTCGTCTTCGCGGCCGCCGCCACCGGGCTGGTGATCGTCGCGCTGCAGGTCGGCTACCTGCCCACGCTGTACTCCGCCTTCAACCGGCGCGAGACCGAGGTCGCGCTGCTCAACGCCAGGTCCGGGGTGCCGAGCTGGGGACCGGAACTGCTCTCGCGCACCCACTACGCGCTCGGTTCCGGTGCCTCCATGGTCGGCACCCTGCCCGACCTGTACGCGCGCTGGGAGCGCTGGGCGGCCGACGTCGCCGAGAGCCACACGACCTACCTGCCGCTCGTCAGGTTCCGCTCGCCGCGCCCGTTCTCCTCCTGGGTGACCGCGCTGGTGGCCGTGCTCGACTCCGCCGCGATGTACCTCGCGCTGTCCCCCGAGGCCGCCCCCACCGTGTCGGCCCGGCTGTGCCTGCGCGGCGGCTTCGAGTGCCTGACCAGGATCGCCCAGGCGATGGGCTGCGACGTGCCGTCCATGCCGGACCGGGCCGCGGGCATCACGGTGACCTACGACGAGTTCCTCGAAGGCGTCGCCCGGCTGCGCGAGGTCGGGTTCGACATCGAGCGCGACCCGGCGCAGGCATGGCCCGACTTCGTCGGCTGGCGGGTCAACTACGAGCGGGCCGCGTTCGCCATCGCCAACGCCATCGACGCCGTCCCCGCCTACTGGTCCGGCCCCCGCCGCTACCCGGTCCGGCCCGTCCCGCCCTACCGGCCGCCCGCCTGACGGCGCCGCTGGCGGATGCCGGGCTCCGGCGGATGCCGGGCTCCGGCGGACCAGGCGGCGGGCGGGCCGGCATTCTCCTCGTCCGGCGGGGTGATCGGCATGTCGGCGGCGCCGCACACCACGCTGTGCTGTCCCGCCCGCACCCCCGGCATACCCTGGAGTCGGTGATGGACCACTTCCTGTACTGCGCGGACCTCGTCGGGATCGACCACGTCGCGTTCGGCCCGGACACGCTCTACGGGGATCACGTGGCCCTGCACCGGACGTTCGCGCACCTGCTCGGCCTGGGCCGGCCGGGCGGGCCGCCCTATGAGCCGGTCGAGTACGTCGACGGGCTGGAAAACCCCACCGAGAACTTCGCCAACATCTGCGACTGGCTGGTCGGGCGCGGTTTCTCCGACGCCGACATCCGCGCGGTGCTCGGCGGCAACATCTACCGCGCGCTCGCGCAGGTCTGGGTGTAGCGCCGTGACCAGCCAGCACCCGGAACTTCTCGCGGCCTACGAGCGGCTGGAACGGCTCGGCCGGCCGCTGAACGCGGTTGTCTCGGTCGCGCCGGCGCCCGCTCGCGCGGCGGACGGGCCGCTCGCCGGGGAGCCGGTCGCGGTGAAGGACATCATCGCGGTGGAGGGCCTGCCGACGCGGTGCGGCAGCCCGGCCAGCGACCCGGCGCCCGCCGCGGCGGACGCGACGGTGGTGAGCCGGCTGCGCGCCGCCGGGGCCGCGGTGTTCGCCACCACCCAGTGCCTGGAGTACGCGGCCGGGTTCGCGCACCCGCTGATCGGCGACACCCGCAACCCGCGCGACCCGGCGCGGACCTCCGGCGGCTCCTCGGGCGGGTCGGCCGCGGTCGTCGCCGCGGGCGTCTGCGACCTGGCCCTGGGCACCGACACCGGCGGGTCGGTGCGGATCCCGGCGGCCTACTGCGGGGTGGTCGGGCTGAAGCCTAGCTACGGGGCGGTGCCGGTGGCCGGCGTCTTCCCGCTCTCGCCGACCTGCGACCACGTCGGGACGCTGACCGCCACCGTGGCCGGCGCCGCCCGGCTCTTCGGCGTGCTGGCCGGCGGCGAACCGGCCGGCGGCGTGCTGGCCGGCATCGGGCCGGCCCGCGGCGAGCGGTTCACCGTTGGCGTGCTGACCGGCCAGCTAGCCGACCCTTCGGTCACCCCGGAGGTCCGGGCCGCCGTCGACGGCGCCCTCACCCGGCTGCGCGCGGCCGGGTGGACGGTGGCGGAGCTGGCCCCGCCGTGGCTGGACGGCCTCGCGACGGAGTGGTCGCAGGTGCTCACGGTGATCGTCGCCCGGGAGGCCGCCGCCGTGCACCGCGGCCGTGACACCGGCCGGTACGCCGACGGGACGCGGGCACTGCTGGCGTTCGGCGCCGCCGTCAGCGACGAACGGTACGAGCTGGCGCTCGCGCGCCGGGCGGACCTCACCGCCGCGATCGACGAGAGCCTGGCGGGGGTAGACGCGCTGGCGGGCCCGACGGTCGGCTTCCAGGCCCCGGAGCAGGACCCGCCGTTCGGCGTGGGCGAGGACTCCGGGGAGGGCCGGTTCACCGGCCCGTACAACCTGACCGGCCACCCGGCGATCTCCCTGCCCGTCCCCGCCGACGGCCTGCCCGCCGGGGTGCAACTGGCCGGGCGGCGGGGCGGCGACTGGCCGCTGCTGCGGGCCGCCGCGGCCTGCGAACGGGAGCTCGCCGACGTGAGGCCGGCGGGGGAACCGTCATCCCGGCCGAAGGCCTAGCCGGCCTCAACGCCAGCATCGTCGGCCGCATCGAGGTCACGGCCGAGTACCGCCGAGTACCACGGTGACGTACCACGGTGGCCAAAGTCCCGTCCGGCCCGGCGGGATAGCATCGAGCCGTGACCAGTGATGCGGTAGCGCCGCCCAGCCGGGACCAGGAGCGGGTCGTCGCCGAGTTCCGGGCCCGGGGCGGGAACGTCGGCGGCTACCACGCCAGCATGCAACTCCTCCTGCTGACCACGACCGGCGCGCGCAGCGGCCAGCGCCGCGCCGTGCCGCTCACCTACCTGCCCGACGGCGGCCGCTACATCGTGACGGCGGGCAACGCCGGCGCCGACCGGCACCCCGCCTGGTACCACAACCTCGTCGCGAACCCGGACGTCACCGTCGAGGTGGGAAGCGAGGTCTTCCCGGCCGTCGCGGTCGTCGCGGGCGAGTCCGAGCGCGGTGCCCTGTACGAGCGCGTCGCCGCCGCCTACCCTCAGGCGGGCGGCTACCAGGCCCAGACCACCCGGCAGATCCCGGTCGTCATCCTGACCCGCCGCTAGCCACCCCGGACCCGCCCGCCCGTCCGCCACGCCGGGTAGCGCTTCGGCTCTTGGGTGCGGTGGCGCCTGGCGCTGTTCCTGATCGCGCCAGGCCAGTCCAGTCCAGTCCAGTCCAGTCCAGGCCGGGACTACGGCGCGAACGCCACGCAGACGGGAGTGGGCACCGCCGTGGAGGCCAGGTAGCTGAGCTGGCCGGCCTCGTCGTCGAAGCGGTAGGCGGCGAGCAGGTCGCTGTCCTGGCAGGCGATGACCACATGGCGGCCGTCCGGCGTGACGTTCAGGTCGCGGGGGGACTTGCCCGGGCTGGCGGCGTGGCCGAGCGGCTCCAGCGTCGAGGCGGCGGCGTCGAAGCGGAAGACCGCGATGCTGTCGTGGCCCCGGTTCGTGGCGAGCACATGGCGGCCCGACGGGGTCACGCTGATGGCCGCCGCCCCGTTCTTGGCGCTGGCGCCGGCGGGGAGCGTGGAACCGCGGTCCGTTCGGATGAAGCTATCGCCTTCGCGGCGCAGTACGTCGACGGTGCTGTCGAGTTCGTTGACCACGAACAGGTGCTGCCCGTCCGGGTGGAACGCCATATGGCGCGGTCCGGCGCCCGGTGCGGCGTCGAGGCGAACGGGATCTCCCGGGTGCAGGCGCCCCGCGGCGTCCAGGGTGTAGAGCATCACCGCGTCGCAGCCGAGATCCGTCACGAGCACGGCGCCCGTTGCCGGGTCGACCGCGGTCATGTGGGCGTGCGAGTTCGCCTGGCGGACTGGGTCGGGGCCGGACCCGAAGTGCGTCACGTGGTCCGTGCGGGACCCCAGGCTGCCGTCGGGGTTGACCTGGTAAACGGTGACCGATCCGATGTCGGTGCCGTAGTTGGCGGTCAGCAGGAAACGGCCCGTGCCGTCCAGGGTGACGTGGCAGGGCAGGTCCCCCATCGACGGTGCCCGGCTGAGCTCCGTCAGGTCGCCGGTGCGCGGGTCACGGGCGTAGGCGGTAACGCCGCCGCCCGGCCAGCCCTCGAAGTCGAGGGTCTCGCTGACGGCGTACAGGTTCTCGCCGGTAGCCGAGATGGTGAGGTAGGACGGGTTGCGCGCGGCGGCGGCGGTGGTGACCAGGCCGATGCTCCCGCTGGCGTTGTCGAAACTCGCCACCAGGATGCCGTCGGCCTTCCCGTCCACGTCGGGAAGTCGCTCGGTGTAGGTACCGATGACTAGCTGCATGCCGCGCGGGCGGGTAGCGGTGAGGCTGGTGGTGGTCATTGGCCAATGGTGGCAGGCGCCTGCGGTCAGCGCGGCAGGAACGCCGCGTCCGGGCCGGCCGCGGTGTCCGCGGGGGCGGGCAGGGCGATGCCGCGGGTGGGGTCGCTGGTGTGGTCGCGGAAGATGACCCGTTCCTGGCGGAACGATCACCGGGTCGGACTGTCAAGCGGGGTAGCGCTTCGGCTCTTGGGTGTAGACGCGGCCGGCCGGCGTGGTCCACTGGTGCCACCCAGGACGCGGTTGCCGGACGGCCCAGCCCGCGGTCTGCTTCACCCGGTGACAGGAACGACTGCGCGCTCCGGCGTTGCAGGTGCATGTCCGACCGCCTTTTTCGAACGGAATGGCATGTTCGAAATCTGACTCGCGAGCATGGCGGTTGCACGAGGGAAATGTGCATGTGCCGTCGCGGATCTGAACCAGGTGTCGGAGCTTTGCGCCTGGATGGTAGCCGGGTGACTCGTATCGGTGATCACATCTTTCGATGGGTACCGCGTCCAGGCACACGGTGAGCCGTCGGCCGTCGGGGAGGGTGAACTCCCAGGTGCCGTAGCCGTCGGGCGGGCCCGTTCCGCCTGGCGGGCTGGCGCCGACGTGCGGCACGAAGCCCCATGAGCGGGTGCCGACGGCTCCGTCGGCTTTGCCGACGAGATCAGCGAGGGCTGGCACGGGGATGGTCAGATTCAGCCGGGCGGGCAGCCCAGCAGGGGAAGCGCTGCACGGGCCGGGTGGCCTTGCTGACCGGGAGAGGCGTTCCGGACGGGCGCAGCCGTGGCCGATGGCGTAGCCGTCGGGGCTGGTGACCGTGACGCAGACCTCGGTGCGCGGGTTAGCGGCCGCGGCGGCGGCCAGGCTGCGAGCGAGGGCGGGGTCGAGCAGGCCGAAGCCCTGGATCTCGCCGGGCCGCTCGGCCAGCCCGAGCAGCGTCATCAGCGGAACGATCAGGTCCGGCAGCCGCGGCTGGGCCGCCCGCCCGGCCGGGGAAGCGCCTGGGCCGCGTGGGCCGCCGGGGCCAGGGCCAGGGCCAGAGCCGGGGCCGGGACCGTCTCCGCGGCCATCGCCGGGGCCGTCCCCTTCCTCGTCACCGCTGTCTGTGTCGCTGCCGTCGCTGCCGTCGCTGCCGTCATCGAAGTGGTCGCTCCGGCCGGGAGCGCCGGCGTTGTCATCGTCATCGCGGCCAACGTGGCGTTTAGCGGCGGGATCGTCCCGGCCGGGCGGGCACGCGTCGCCGCAACCGCTGTGCGAGCGGGGGCCGTCGAAGTCCGGGCCGTCGAAGTCCGGGCCGGCGGCCGGGCCGGCCTCGGAGTCCGGCTCGGCCTCGCCGGGATGCCCCGGCTGAGCCTGGGCGGCGCTCCGGGCGGCGCGGGCGTCGGCCCAGGCGAGGGCCTCGGCGATGTCGGCGGCCTCGTCCTGGGCCTCGGCGCAGGCGACGCGCTCCTCGGCGGGGGTGCCCTTGAGCAGGTCGGTGAAGGCATAGGCGCGCAGCGCGTCCATGGGCAGGCCGCCGAACGCGCCGGAGTCTTCGTACTGCTGGGCGCGCGTGTTGACGCCGGCCATCGCGGCCAGGGCGTCGTCCGGCGGCAGGTCACGGCCGGACAGCCCGGCGGTGCCGGACAGCTCACGGAAGAACGTGACCCGGGCGCTCCGCCGCTGCGTCTCTTCCCGGCGCCGCTGCGCGAGCTCGGGGTCGACGGTGAGCGCGGCCTGCTCGGCCAGGCGGAGGACCTGGGGATAGGTCTTGCCCGGAAGCTGGCCCAGGATCAGCGCCTCGGCGGCGGCCGCGTCGGCGTCGGTGAGGTACTGGAAGGTCTCGATGACCGCCCGGGCCTTGGCCGGGGCGAGGACCCCCTGGTGCAGCAGCGCGCCGATCCCGGGGAGGCGGGCTTGCAGCTCCCAGGCCAGCCAGGCGGTCGTCTGCGCGGACTGGACCGAGCAGGTCAGCGCGAGAGCGAGCTCGTGCCGCAACGACGGCGACCACTGATCGGGCAGGTCCCCGTGACGGCCGCCGGCCTGGCCCAGCCGACCGTCACGGCGGATCATCTCCGCGACCACGCCGAGCTTGCCCGCGGCGGCCCATGACTCGATCTCCGTCCATCCCCGCAGCAGCCCGACCAGCTCATCGTCGCTGGCGCCGCGGCAGCGACGCCCCGGCCCGGAAACCTCGTCGGCGGCCAGTGCGAGCAACCCGGACGGGACCAGCGCGTCCCGGCCGTCTGCGTCGGAGGCGAACCAGGCCAGCCGGGGATCCCGCGCGGCTGGCGGGCCGTCATGAGGTATCCCGGGATCGCGGTCCGGGCTCGCGGCCGTCCCGCCGCCAGCTCCCGCCTGCCATCCCATGACGCCTCCGGCACTTCTCTCGTTCGATTGATGACATCGAGTAATTCTATTAATCGAATGATACTCCGATTAACTGGCCGCCGTCAGCGGCGACACTTCCCCGCAAGACACATTTCCCTGCCCCGCAAACTAGGGCATATGCGATTTACCGAACACTTCGGCCGGGCTTATCGCCGAAGCGCGGCTCCTCGAAGTAGGGCCGGCGGGACAGCGGGTTAGGAGGCGCCTGTGCGGGTGACCGTGTTGGCCGCGAGAGCGAGCGCGCCCGCGGGCGCGAATGTCGCATTCCTGGAACGGTACGGAACCATTACCACCGGCTGGCGCGGGGGGCTGGGACTGTCGGCCTACGGATTCGGCTACACCGATCCCGGTGATGCCGCCCATGCGGCCACCCCGAAGTCGGCATGCTCGGCTGAATGACGGGCTACCTGCCGCAGCGCGGCAGCGCCTACCATCCTGACGTGCGCATCACAGGAGACAGCGGCGTTTCGGTCGAGCTTGAACCGCTGAGGTGGCAGTTCCCCGCTGACGCGGGCGAGTGGGACGACCAGTGGCTGGCTATCCGCGGACGCATCGACCTGGGCGACAGGAACTGGTCCTTCACCGATCCGTGCCTGCTGATGACCGATGCCCGTGAGCTGGCACGCTGGCTGCGCGCGGCCAGCGACGGGCGCATCAGCGCCAGCCCACGCGACTGCGACGGGGAGCCGGAACCGGACCTGGTGTTCCTCGAACCCGCGCTCGGGTTCTCGGTCGCCGGATACCAGGAGACCGGGCCCGTCGTCTGCATCCACCTTGCCGCCGAGGCAGCACCACCCTGGCAGCGCGCCGAGTACCCGCACCTCTCCAGCTTCGCCGTCGAGCTGGTGACGCGCACCAGCCAGCTGGCTGCCGCTGCCAGTGACTGGACCGAGCAGCTCAACGCCTTGCCCGCCCGGCCATGGGTGGACAGCACCTGACAAGCAACCGCGCAAAGCGGACCTGGCCACGGGAAGGCGCCGCTCGCAGCATCCCTTTACACGGCCGACAAGCCACGACGATCGAGTTCAGTCATTGGTGCCTCATGCGATCAGGGGAGCGGCAGGTAGCGGTTGACACTCTGCTAGCCGTTAAGCCACGCCGTACCGTTGGCGGGTCTGGGCCTCGAGGCGGTCCTGGAAGACGTGCAGGCGGTTCGCCAGGTCGTCGTCTTCGAGGGCGGCCTCGTCGGACAGCAGGACCTCGACGGCCAGCCAGCGGGCGGCGGTGTCGCGGTGCTCGCGGAGGTTGCTGAGGCTGGCCTCGACCAGGTCGCGGTGGGTTACCGTCACGCGGCTCATTTGACTGCCTCCGCCCACGCGGCGCCCGCGCGCTTGAGGAACTCCTCGTCCAGTTCGGTCATGCGCTGCTGGAGCGCCGTGATCATGTCCCGGACCCGCGCCCGCTCGGTCAGGAAGTCCGGATCGCTCATCTGGCGGATGTCGGCGCCGTTGCCCGCTGCTTGGTCGAACACTGCCGTGTCCCTTCGCTCGGAAATGGAGCGTCTGCCGTCGCGTGCGGTCGGGGGCGGTTGACACGGCGCGGCAACGGCGGAACGTGTGAACATCTTGGTACGATGAGTGATATCTGCGA
>DAHWEX010000758.1 GCA_027326205.1 Actinomycetota bacterium | reverse complement strand
CGGTCACGACGCTGGCGACTAAGGGGCCGCGGAACACGGGACCGCTGGGCCCGGTCGCGACGCGGTCCTGGGGCGATCCGCTGCCGGCCTGGAACCTGCTCGGCCAGGGGCAGGGCACCTACGCCGCGATGTACCCGTTCGGCTGGATCTCCTACGGCGCGTTCCAGACCGATATCTCGATGCGGTTCTACTCCCCCATCGTGGCGGGCGAGGACCGGCGCACCTCGCTTCCGCTGGCGTACTTCGACCTGCGCATCGCCAACCGCACCGGCCAGACGGCGACCGTGTCGGTCATGTTCACCTGGCCCAACGCCGCGGAATCGGTGAACGGGGCGGCGCCGACGGTCCGCACCGGGCTCGCGAACTCGGCGAGCACCGACCGCAGGACCGGGGTCACCGCCGTCACCCTGTCGTGCGATGACCCGTCGAACACTCCCGACGCGTACGGCTCGGAGTGGACGATCGCCGCCCGGCCCGGCGCCGGCCAGGCCGTCAGCTACGTGCCGTCGTGGAACGGAAACGGCGACGGATCCGACATCTACACCGCGTTCTCCGGTACCGGGGTACTCGGCGGCGCGCCACTCGACAACTCCCAGTCGGCCGGCGCGATAGCCGTCTCCGTGACCCTGCGACCCGGCCAGGCGACCGTCATCCCGTTCGCGCTCACGTGGGACTTCCCGCAGGTCACCATGAATAACAACCAGACGATCTGGATGCGCCGCTACACCGAGTTCTACGGCGCGCGCATGACGGGCCCCGCAGACGCCCAGCCGGGCGGCTACAACACCTACATCGCCGGCAGCTACCCGTTCCACCAGAGCCGGCAGATCGCACAAGACGCGCTCGCGGCGGCGGACGCGACGCTCGCGGCGGTGCGGTCCTGGTGGGCGCCGCTGGCCGGCGACCAGAAGGTGCCGGCCATCCTCAGGACGGCGGCGCTCAACCAACTCGGGCAGGTCCCGTTCAAGACGGCGCTGTGGGCGGCCGGCTTCGTCTCATCGACGGACTCCCCCACCCTGGGCCAGCGCCTGGGAGCCGGCACCCCCGGGACCCACGTGTACGTCGCGCCGGACTCGATCAACGGCGGAAACCTGTCGATGGGAGGAGACGTCGACGCGTACGGGTACCTCGCCTACAACCGGTTCTTCCCCTCGATCGAGCGAGACCGGCTGCTTGCCATGGCCGAGGCGATCGTGCTCGACCCCAGCGGCAACCCGACCGATCCGACCGCTAACGGGGACCCGTACGTCGCCTGGCAGCCGGGGTCGGCACCGGTCCCGGGAGCGTCGGACTACCTCGACATCCCGTCCAAGCGCATCTACCGGATGTACGCCTACGCCTCCCTCAACCACGACCCCGCATTCCTCAAGCGGGTATACCCGGCCATGAAAAAGGAACTGGCCTGGGTGCAGGGCATGATCCCGGCCGGGCGGGTCCTGCCCGCCGGGGCTCAGGTGCCGGGGAACTCGTTCCTCCCGCTGACCAACACCTACGACGTGATCCCGGTCCTGGGAGCGGACGCCTACGACTCCATGCTGTACCTGCTCGCCCTGGAGGTAATGATCGCGTCCGGGTCCCGGCTCGGCGAGAGCCGCAGCGTGATCAGCCAGTGGCAGGGCCAGCTCAGCCAGGCCAAGGCCACGTTCGAGACCACCTTCTGGGACCCGCAGAACAACTGGTACAAGTACACCGAGTACGCCTCGGGGTCGGCCGTGCTGCTCGACACCTTCTACGCGCAGCACGTCGCCGAGCAGTTCGGGCTCCCGGACCTGGTCAACCTGTCCCGTTACCGGGCCCAGCTCGAGGGCAGCTACGGCATTTTCATGTCCCACCTGGACGCGGACGGCAACCTCATCGGCGCGAACAACCTCGGCCTGCCCCAGGGGGTGACGACCTATCCGCTGATCGGCTACCTCTTCGGGTCACCGGAGACCCCGACGCAGGAGCACATGATCTGGACCGGTGCGAACTTCTTCGTCGGCGCCACCTACATCAACGCGGGCAAGCGATTCCGCAGCCAGGCCCTGCAAGCCAACGGAATCCAGATGGCATCCGCGGTCGCCAGCCAGGTCTGGGGCAACCTCGGTAACGGCCTCGCGTTCGACGCACCGGAATGCTGGACCCTCGACGGCGGAGTGGCCAACATCCTCTATCCCGGGTACGAGCGCCCCATAGCAGTCTGGGACACGTTCAACGCGCTCGACCCGTTCTTCCCGCCTGTGATCCCGTAACGCTGGTCCCGTAGCGCGGCCCTGAGGTTAACCGCCCGGCGGCGGCTGCGGCGCCTTGAGCGTGGCCCACCAGACCTCGGTGAACAGGTCCACCGGGAATTCCTGGTCGGGGAACAGCGTGTGCGACTTACCCCACATGTAGGTCCGCATCTGCACGCGGCACAGCTCAAACCGCATCCTGGCTTCCGGCCGCCGCTCGGGCGGCCACATTTCCACCCAGGATTCCAGGCAGTCCAGGGTGATCCGCTCCAGCTCCGTCGGCTTGTCCTCGCTGAGCGCGGCTTCCTCCCCGGCCAGCGCCATCGGCCGGTTGCGCGCGTACCAGCGCAGCGCCCACTCGACCCACCGCCGGAGGTCGGCCCGGTCGCCCGTGGTCAAGACGTCCGCGAGCTGGCGCGCGCCGTCGATGGCCTCGGCCCGCAACTTCTCGGTGGCGGCGGTGAGCAGCGCGAACTTTGAATCGAAGTGCAGGTACAGCGTTGCCCGGCTCACGCCTGCCGCGGCGATGATCTCCTCGATGGTGGCCTTCGCATAGCCCTTCTTGACGAACACTTTCCTGGCCGCGGCGACGATGCGGCGCCGGGTCGCGTCACGGTGCTCCTGGCGAAGGCTTGCTGGCATGACTCGATTGTAAGCACAGCAGACCAGCAGGCCAGAGCCAAGACTTATGATCTGGAAGATAGAACGCTAGTCTACTGAAAACAGGTGAGCTGCGGTCTGCTCTGGGCTACCAGGGAGGGGAACCGGGATGGAGCGTCTAGCGGGCAGGGTCGCCCTGATCACCGGCGCTGCGAGCGGCATCGGCAAGGCAACCGCGGAGCGGCTGGCAGCCGAGGGGGCCGCGGTGATGATCACCGACGTCGACGACGAGAGCGGCAAGGCGGTGGCCGGCGGGCTCAGCGCACGCGGCCGGGAGGCCGCCTACCTGCACCTGGATGTCGTATCCGAGCAGGAATGGCAGCAGGCGGTCGAGGGGACCGTCGGACAGCTCGGCGGGCTGGACATCCTAGTCAACAACGCCGGCGTGCGCGGCGAACCGGAGCCGGTCGAGGAGACGAGCCTGGCGGACTGGGACCGGAGCATCGCCGTCTTGCAGACCGGGGTGTTCCTCGGCATGAAATGGGCCGCGCCCGCCCTGCTCAAGTCCGGGCATGCCTCCGTCGTCAACATCAGCTCCGTCTTCGGGTCCAGCGGCGGCTTCGGCACGTCCCCGGCCTATCACGCCGCCAAGGGCGCGGTCCGCATCCTGACCAAAACCGCGGCGCTGCGCTGGGCGAAGCGGGGCATCCGGGTGAACTCGGTGCACCCCGGCTTCATCGACACGCCCCTGCTGCACGCTGACCCCGCGGGTAACCCGGCCGACTCGGCCCGGTTCCACCAGGCGATCCTGGACGTCACCCCGATGGGGCGGCTCGGCCGCCCCGAGGAGGTCGCGGCCGGCGTCGCCTACCTCGCCAGCGACGAGGCCGCGTTCGTCACCGGCTCCGAGCTTTACATCGACGGCGGGTACATGGCGCGCTGACGACAGCGGCCACCTCACCGACACCAGCAGCTACCCGGAAGGCAGGACCTCGTGACCACCACTGCGGCCGAAGGCGAAACCGGCGTGCTGGCCGGCGAGCGGCGGATGCTCATCGACGGCGACCTGACCGGCGCCTCCGGCGGGGCGACGTTCGACGTGATCAACCCGGCCACCGAGGAGGTGGCCGGGGTCGCCGCCGACGGCCGGGCGGCCGACTTCGACCGGGCGGTCGCGGCCGCGCGCCGGGCCTTCGACGCCAACGCCGGGCACTGGCGCGACGACGTCGAGTTCCGCGCGCGCTGCGTCACCCAGCTCCGCGACGGCCTGGTCCGCGCGCAGGAGCGGCTGCGCCGCATCCTGGTCACCGAGATCGGGACGCCGATCGCGATGACCTACGGCATCCAGCTCGCCTTCCCCATCGAGGAGGCCGGCTTCTGGCCGGACCAGGCGCGCCGCTTCGCGTTCCTGCGCGACGCGGGCACGCATTCCGGCCTTGGCCGGAGTTTCCGCCAGAAGCTGCAGTACATCCCGGTCGGCGTGGTCGCCGCCATCACCCCGTGGAACGCGCCGCTCTACCTGAACGTCACCGAGAGCGTGCCCGCGCTGCTCGCGGGCAACGCGGTGATACTCAAGCCGGCCCAGCTCACCCCGTGGACCGGGCTTGAGCTCGGCCGGATCGCGGCCGAGGAGACCGACATCCCGCCCGGCATCTTCCAGGTCGTCGTGTCCAACGACAACGACGTGGCCGCCGCGCTGACCACCGACCCGCGGGTCGACATGGTCACCTTCACCGGCTCGACGGCCGTGGGCCGCAAGATCCTCGCGGCGGCCGCGCCGACGGTGAAGAAGACCGTCATGGAGCTGGGCGGCAAGTCGACGCACATCGTGCTCGACGATGCCGACCTGGCCGCGGTCCTCCCGCCGGCGGCCGGCGGCGTGTGCACGATGTCGGGGCAGGGCTGCACGAACGCGACCCGGATCCTGCTGCCGCGGCGCCGGCTGGCCGAGGGACTGGCGATCCTGAAGGCAACCGTCGAGCGGTTCCCGTACGGCGACCCGTGGGACATGAAGCACTACTCCGGGCCGTCGATCAGCGGCGTCCAGCGGGCCAAGGTACTCGGCCTGATCGAGGGCGCCGTGGCGGCCGGCGCGACCCTGCTGGCCGGCGGCGGCAAGCCGGCCCACCTGCCGACCGGGTACTACATCGAGCCGACGCTGCTGTCCGACGTCGACCCGCGCTCCGTCATCGGCCAGGAGGAGACGTTCGGCCCGGTCGTCACCGTGACCCCGTACGACACGGAGGACGAGGCGGTCGCGATCGCCAACGACACCGTCTACGGCCTGGCCGGCCAGGTGTCGAGCGGCGACGACGACCACGCGCTGGCGGTCGCGCTGAAGATCCGCAGCGGCACCGTCGGCGCCAACGTGGCCAGCACCTTCAGCCTGACCAGCCCGCTCGGCGGCGTCGGGCAGAGCGGCCTCGGCCGCCGCTACGGCGAGCACGGCTTCGAAGAGTACCTGGAGGTCAAGGCCATCGGCCTGCCGACGGTGTTACAGCCCCATTCTCCTCATCGATGCTGTCGGCAGGAGGCCACAATAAGACGATGACCCAGACCGGACCTTCTGCCCTTGCCGTTACCTTCGCTGGCAGCGGGGACGCCTTCGGGAACGGCGGTCGCTACCAGGCGTGCATCCACCTGCGGCCCCAAGGCGGCAGCCCGGTGCTGCTGGACTGCGGCGCCACCTCGCTGCCCGCGCTGAAGCGACTCGGGCTCGACCCCGGCGAAATCGCCGCCGTGTTCGTCTCCCACCTGCACGGCGACCACTTCGGCGGCCTGCCGTTCCTTATCCTCGACGGGCAGTTCTCCCGCCGCACCGCGCCCCTCGCGGTCGTGGGACCTCCCGGCACCGCCCAGCGCCTCGCCGACACCATGGAATGCCTGTTCCCCGGCTCCTCCACCACCTCCCGGCGGTTCGGCGTGGATGTCACCGAACTGGCGCCCGGAGCCTCCGCTACGGTGTGCGGCACGACGGCCAGTGCCTGGCAGGCCGATCATCCCAGCGGCGCCCCGGCCCTCATCCTCCGCCTGAGCCTGGCCGGGAGGACGATCGCCTACACCGGCGACACGGCCTGGACCAGCGCCATCGCCGACGCCGCCAAAGAAACCGACCTGCTCATCGCCGAGGCCTACTACCGGGACAAGAGCATCCCCTACCATCTGCGCCTCGCCGACCTCGACGCCCACCGGGAAAGGCTCACCGCCCGGCGCGTCATCGTCACCCACATGTCCGACGACATGCTC
>DAHWEX010000757.1 GCA_027326205.1 Actinomycetota bacterium | reverse complement strand
TCCCCGAGCCGGACAGCAGCATCTCGTTGGCCAGCACCGGCGCCGGCGGCGTGGCCGAGGACCTGAGCGCCGCGAGCGGCATGATGACGAAGGCCGGGTTGGCCGACAGCGCTGACGTGCCCGCGAGCGCGGGCGTGCCCGACAGCGTTCCGGCGACCCGGACGTTGACCGGGTACACCGCCTGCCCGGTGGTGAGGGTGACCGGGCCGGCCCCGAGCGCGGCGGCGGCCGACGGCGAGGCGAGCACCGGCTGCGGCGCGCCTGGCTGCGCCGGCGGCGTGAGCGAAGCCGCCCGCATCGCCGGGTAGCCCTCGGTCGCTGCCACCAGGGCCGCGTACGCGGCAGGGTCCACGGCAAGCCCGGTGACCGCCGTGCCGCCGGGCGAGGACCAGGTGGCCTGCCACACCGCCGCCGCGTGGGTCACCCCGGGTACGCGCGCGATGGCCCCGGCCGTGGCGGCCGGGATCGTGACGCCGTCGGTGGAGGACAGCGGCGTGACCGTCACGTCCGCGCCGGTGGCCTGCCACGAGGCCGCGACCTCGCCGTTGGCTACCGCGTCGCGCACCATGCCGCAGAACGCGGCGATGGACAGCGCGAGGACCAGGGCGAACGCGGGCAGCGCGGGGGTGAGCGCGGTCCGCGCCGCCCGGGCCAGGCCGAGGAAGGCGGGCGCGCCGGCCGTGCGGGCGGCGGCGTGCAGCAGCCAGCGCAGCACGAGCGGGTACAGCCGGAACGCCACGATCACCGCGGGAACCGCGACCAGCACGGGCGCCGCGCTCGTGTAGAGGTTCACGCCCGCCCCGGGCTGCAGGCCCTGCTGGCGCAAGACGAAGAGCCCGCCCACCGCCGCCAGGACGAGCGTTACCTCGGCCAGCGGGCGCACCCGCGCCCGCCGCCGCCGTTCGGCCGGGCGGCGGCGCGGCGGCCGGTACCGCCAGGCGACCAGGAGTGCGGGGCCGCAGACCGCGACGACCAGCACGGCCGCCACGGGCCACCACACGCTCGTCGCGCCGGGCGGCTGCGGGCCGCCCGCGGCGGGCACGGCGAGGATCCCGAGGGCGACGGCGACCGCGGCCGCGGGCACGCAGGCGAGCGCCGCCTCGCCCGCGACGGAGGCGGCCAGCCAGCGCAGGGACGCGCCCCGCGCCCGGATCACGGTGAGCTCCGCCGACCGGCGCAGCACGACCATCCGGGCGGCGAGCAGCAGCACGACGAGGGCGGCCACCGTGAGGCTCACGTACAGCAGCCAGAGGATGACGTCCGCCGACTGCGCGGCGGTGAGGAACGGCGTCAGCTTCGTCGGCAGGCCCGAGGAGGCGGTGAGCTGGGCGGCGGCGGGCGCGACGTCACCGGACAGCGGGAGTGCCCGGCTGCCGAGCGCGCCCAGCGTGTCGCTCAGCGGCTGCGCCTGCTGGCCGCTGACGTCGCTCAGGGAGAGCGGGAAGAACCAGCTGGCGGTGATCCCGGCATAGCCGAAATCGTCCTGCACCGCCGCGCTCTCGCCGGGCACGGCGAGCACCCCGCCGACCCAGTACACGGAGCCGGGCATGCCCAGCGCCGAGCCGGCCGGGGACTGCGTGCCGGGAACGGCCGCGGCCGGGTCCGACTGCCAGAAGGCGGAACTCAGGTTGAGCGGCGCCACGATCCCGCTCACCACCAGGGTGACCGCGGACGTCTTTCCGATCAGCACGTCATCGGGGCCGGGGAGCTCCAGCCGGGAACCGACCTTCAGGCCGAACCTCGCCGCGGTCTGCCGCGACGCCAGCACCTGCATGACCGGGTAGAAGGGCGCGCTCCCCGGCAGGCTACCGCTGGCCGAGGCGGGAACCGGGGCCGCGGGGAAGGCGCCCGCGACCAGCCGCACGTGCTGGCGAAGCGGCTGGCGGTAGGCGATCTCGAGCTTGACCGGGATGCCGCCCGCGCCCGGCGGCGCGGGCGTCAGGCTGAGCGCCTGGGTGTCCAGTGCCGACCAGTCGGCGGAGCCGGGGGCCAGGGGTACCGCGCCCTGGTTCAGGTCGCCGTGCAACTGGGCGGCGATCTCGGCCGCTTGCCGCTCCGTCAGCTCCGGCGTGTAGGCGTCGGCGGGGGTGGCGAGCGCGGTCCTGATCCCCTGCGCCGTTCCCGTGACATCGATGGCCGACGACAGCGCGGGGGCGGCGGCCAGCGTCTGCCGGAGCGCGCTGGTCCGGGTGGCGAGGGCTTCCCGGACGCCCGCGGTGGCGGCGAAGGTGACGCAGAGGGCAAGCAGCGCCAGCCAGACGGTGCTGCCCCGAGGCGCATACCTGTCGCGGCCGCTCACGCCGCCTCCGCCGCGCGGAGCTCGGCTGCCGGGTCCGGCCGGCGGAAGACGACGAGGGCGGCCGCGAGCGCGGGAATCAGGGCCACGGCCGCGGCGAGCAGCCCCGTTTGCGGCAGGTCGAAGAGCGTGTTCGGCGGCGGGACCGGGATCTGGGCGGTCGCGGTCAGCGTGACCGCGGGCACCAGCAGCCGGGCGACCACCGTGCCGAGCACCAGGCCGAGCACGGCCGAGGGCACCGAGAGCAGCAGCTTCTCGAGGAAGAGCTGCGCGGCGGCGGACCGCTGGGTGATGCCGAGCGCGGCGAGCAGCGCGTTCTCGCCGCGCCGCTGCCGGACGTCCGCCGCGATCGACACCCAGAAGCCGGTGACGGCGAGCAGCGCCGCCGCCACGGCCATGGCGAGCAGCGCCTGCTGCGGCGCGGCCGACAGCGGGTCGGACAGCGCGGCCGCGGTGAGCGCGGCGCCGCTGGTGACGGCCGAACCCCGGGGCAGCGCCGCGGCGAGGGCCGGCGGCACCTGGCCGCCGGCCGTAGTCAGCCACCACTGCGTGACGTCGAGCGGGATACCGCCGTTGCCGATCAGGAACGCCTGGAGGGTGGGCAGGTCCACGATCATCGCGCTGCCGGCGACCGTCGGGAACGTGCCGACGACGGCCGCGATCGTGAGCGGGACCGTCACGCCGCCGATGGTCGCCGGCACCGTGCCGCCGGCCCCCGTCTTGTTCGCGCTGGCGAACGCCCGCGTGACGATCGCCGGGATGCTGCGCTGCCCGGCGTTCGCGGCGGTGAGCGTCACCTGCCCCTGCAGCGGCGCCACGACAGTGGCTGTCCCGAGGTAGTTGTCGGTGTAGCCGAAACCAGGGTCGAACGTCAGCGCGGCGCCGCCGGGCGCTGCCCGCCAGCCGGCCGCCCGCGGGTCGGCGGACGGGATGGGCGCGGAGCCGACGATGACGAAGCCGCCGTTATGGAGCTGCGGCGAACTGGCGACCGCGGTCCACTCGGTGGTCGTCGCGCCGCCGACGGTAAGCTCCACCGGCGCCTTCAGCGGCTTCTCCGGCATCGTGTAGGCGAGCGTGACCTGGGCCAGCCGCAGCGGGTAGGCGGCGCCGGCGCCGCCGAGCGGGACGCTGAGCACGTGCGGCCGGCCGTCGGCGGTCAAGGAGCCCCGCGCCGGAAGCTGGAAGGCGGCGCCGTCGGCGTCGATGACCGTGACCACCGCCGTGACCTGGCCAAGCGGCGCGCGGCTCAGCGTGGCCGTGAAGTCGACGGCGCGCGGCCGGCCGGGGACGGGGACGCCGCCGCGGC
Source organism: Actinomycetota bacterium (assembly GCA_027326205.1). GTDB lineage: Bacteria > Actinomycetota > Actinomycetes > Streptosporangiales > Streptosporangiaceae > Trebonia. The sequence continues at coordinate 2,648 of DAHWEX010000757.1, read as the reverse complement.
CGGCCTTCGGCGCGATCGCCGCGAACAGCGCGCTCGCCGGCTCCGCCGCCTCGTCGGGGCGCAGCCGCACCACCTGCCCCGCCTTCGCGGAGTCGATGGCCAGGACATCGGCGGGCAGCGACTGCACCGTGGCGGCGGCGGCCATCGCGGTCTGGACGCCGGGCACCGAGCTGACCGTGGTCATGGCGCCGGGCGGCAACGGTGTCGCCAGGTCCACCCGCACGTCGCCGCCGGCGGTGAACGCGGCCTGGTCGGCGGCGGACCGCGCCCAGCTGGCGTGCTGCGCGAGCGCCAGCGCGCCGGTGCCGACCGCCATGACGAGCAGCAGCGCGGCGCCGCCCTGGCGCAGCGGCTGGCGGCTGAACTGCCAGCCGGCCAGTGCCCCGGTCAGGCCGCGGCCCCGGGCGGCCAGCCGGTCGACGGCCCGGGCGCCGGCGGGCAGCAGCCGCAGCGTGAGCACCGTGCCGCCGGCCAGCGCGAGGGCCGGGGCGAGCACCAGCACGGGATCGATGGACGGCGCACCGCTGCTCGCCGAGGTGGTGACGACCGAGTAGCGGCGCAGTTGCCAGCCCGCGAGGACCGCCAGCGCGATGACGGCCAGGTCGGCGCCGGCCCTGGTCGCGCCCGCGATGGCCGCCTGGCGCCCGCTGCGGGCCCTGGACGCCGCGGGAGGCCGCCGGGCCACGGGGTGGAGCAGCGCGCCGACCGCGAGCACGGCGATGACCGCCGCGGCGGCCATGGCGTCCAGCCAGGTGCCCGCGGCCCGCAGGCTGACCGCGCCGGCCGCGGAACCGCCGAGGGTGCTGCCGAGCGCGCGGGCCAGCCAGACCCCGGCACCGCCGCCCGCCAGCGCGGCGGCCGCCGACAGCGGGATCACCTCCGCCGCGGTCAGCCCGAGAAGCTGCCGCCGGGTCGCCCCGCGCGCCGTCAGCAGCGCGGTCTCGGCCTCGCGCTGCGCCGCGAGCAGCCGGGCCACGGCGACCAGCGCCGCCAGGGCCAGCACGATCAGCTGGAGCGCGCTGATCGCGAGCAGCGACCGGGCGACGGTCAGGTTGCTGTCCGTATCCGCGAGCACGGTCGGCAGGCTGGTGGCGAGCTGCACCGAGCCCAGGGCGCTTGAGCTTGAGAGCGAGGCCGTGAGCGCGCTCACGTTAGCGGGGATCTTGGACAGGTCGGCCGTGGTGAAGCGCGACATCGCGGGCTGGGCGACCCAGGTCCCGGTTGACGGGGCAAGCTGGCTGGCGGCGGCGGACGCGGCGGCGAGCCGCTGGGCGAACGCCGACGCCGCCACGGCCAGCGGGCCGTAGGTGATGAAGCCGCCCGCGGTGGCCGAGCCGCTGGCTGGCACGCTGTTCAGCTGCCAGTACGAGGCGGCCGTGCCGGTTAGCTGCCGCTCGGCGTACAGGCCGGTGACCCGGAACGACAGCGCGGCGTTCGAGGAGCGGTCCCGCAGCCTGATCGTTTCCCCGGGGCGCAGCCTGAGCAGCGCGGCGGCGGTGGCCGGCAGGGCGGCGGGGATCACGCCCGCCGTCGGCCCCGATGCGGGCCAGGTCCCGGACACCAGCACCGCGTGGGACCGGATGCCGTTAAGCGAGGCGGCCTGCAGCAGCGGGGTGTTCGTGCCGGTACCCGGCGGCGTCGCGGGCAGCGCCCCGGGCACCAGGCCGAGCGGGTCGGACCAGATGCCCTGCCAGAAGCCGAAAGGCACCCCGGACAGCGCCGCGCCGATCCCCGACCGCAGGGCGTCCGTGGTCGTCGAGACGGTGGCACCGGAGAACGAACCGGTCGCGGTCAGCGCCGTGCCGGGCGCGACGACCAGGTCGTGCTTGACGGCCTGGGGGAGCGCCTGGCCCGCGAACGCGGCGAGCGCCGCCCCCACCGCCGCGGCGACGAGCGTGGTCAGCGCCGCCGCGGCGATCACCACCCAGTGCGCCGCCATACGGCGAGCCGGCAGCGGGCCACGGGGAGCGAACACGCACCAAAGGATTCCCTACTGACCGAACCCCTGGCAATTCTCGTCCACGACAGACTTACGATCCCGCGCAGGGGACATTCGGCAGTACCGGCAGGGCCAGGCGGGGGAGCAGAATATGCCGTATGGGCAACGCGATCGAGGCGCGCGGGCTGTGCAAGCGCTTCGGCAAGGCAACCGCGCTCGACGGGCTCGACCTCACCGTCCGCGCGGGTGAGGTGCACGCGTTCCTCGGCCCGAACGGCGCGGGCAAGACCACCACGATCCGCATCCTGCTCGGGCTGCTCCGCCGGGACGCGGGGGAGGTGTCCCTGCTCGGCGGCGACCCGTGGCGGGACGCGACCGCCCTGCACGGCAGGCTCGCGTACGTGCCCGGGGACGTCACGCTCTGGCCGACCCTGACCGGGGGCGAGATCATCGACCTGCTCGCGCGGCTCCGCGGCGACGGCCGGGACGCCCGGCGCCGCCAGGAGCTCATCGAGCGGTTCGACCTGGACCCGGCCAAGAAGGCCCGCGCCTACTCCAAGGGCAACCGGCAGAAGGTGGCGCTGATCGCCGCGCTCGCCAGCGACGCCGAACTGCTGCTGCTCGACGAGCCGACCGCGGGCCTCGACCCGCTGATGGAGGCGGCCTTCCGCGACTGCGTGAGCGCGGAGCGGCGCGGCGGGCGCACCGT
>DAHWEX010000746.1 GCA_027326205.1 Actinomycetota bacterium | reverse complement strand
CGACCAGGTGCCGCGGTAGCAGCCGGCGCGCCGCAACGCGCGTTATCACGCCGCGCTCCGCCTCGCCGAGCTGGTGCTGCGCGCGACCTCCGTGGAGCACGACCGCGGCGCGGTCGCGGTGAGCGGCTTCCTGCTCGACATGCCGAAACTGTTCGAGGACTTCGTGACGGCCGCCCTCAAGGAGGCGCTTGAGTCCGCTTACGGCGGCCGCGTCGAGCCCCAGTCACGGCACTACCTCGATGTCGCGGGCAGGATCCTCCTCAAGCCCGACATCATCTGGCGGCGCGACGGCACGACAGTCGCCGTCGTCGATGCCAAGTACAAGTCCGGGAAACCTTCGGGCTACCCAAACGCCGACCTCTACCAGCTCCTCGCCTACTGCACCGCGCTCGGCCTACCGGCCGGGCACCTTGTCTATGCACGCGGCAACGAGCAGCCAGCGACCCACAACGTCCGCCAGGCAGACATCGAAATCACCTGCCACGCCCTGGACTTGGGTCGGCCGCCGGAAGGCCTCCTCACCGAAATCCGAGCCCTCGCAGGATCGATCGCCGATGCAAAAAACGTCGGTGAGGTCGACTTCCTGCGGAGTCAGGACAACGGCGGAGCCTTGCGCGCGGACCCGCGATAGGTCTCAACGTCGTAGCGGCGTCCGCTTTCGGCGAGCTTCACCCGTGCTGCCTCGATCAAGTCGACACCGAGCAGGTCGGCCAGCCTGACCAGGTAGATGGTGACGTCGCCCAGCTCTGATCGCATCCGGGTGGCAGCCTCCGGATCGTCCATGACCCGCCCCGCTTCCTCGGGCGTCAGCCACTGCAGCTCCGCGACAAGCTCGCCTACCTCGCCCGCGAGCGCCATCGCCAGGTTCTTCGGCGTGTGGAACTGATCCCACTCGCGTGCGGATACGAACTCCCGCAGCTGCGCCGCCAAGTCGTCCAGTGTCACGCCGGCCACCGTACCGCCATGTCTGGGCCTGGGACCTATCCCCAGAAGATGCCGCTGGGGTCGCGGTCGATCTCCCGGAGCAGGTCATCGATCTGGGGCGATGGCGCAACCCGGTCGTAGAGGTGGAAGCGGAGGTGGCGGTCACGCCAGTACAGGGACCACTCCCCGGTCGCCTTGGTGTAGCGCAGCCGGGCGATCGGGAACCGCGTCCACTCCGCGCCCGTATCCTGGCGCCAGGGTGGCCTGCATTCCACGATCGTCAGGTGCCGGGGCGCCACGTCGCACTCCACCTTGACCTCGCCGCGGGCATGTTCGGGGACGCGCTGCTGGCACCAGCGCCGAACCCGCGCCATATCCAACTCCGGCAGACTTGCTTCCGTCACCCCGCCAGTCTGCCAGCGATACGCCGGTGAACGTCCGCTTCCGCCGCGTTGATCATTGTGCGGTCTAGTGGTTCCAGTACGCAGAGCCAGGTAATCAGCGGGCAGGCACGCGCACCGCCAGCAGCCTGGGCTACTGGTCATCAAGTTCATACCGAACGGTTGCTTGTTTCACCTGGTCCCCACCCACTGAGCCTCCAGGGCGTGGGGAGAGCCGGTCGCGGCGGAGCGCCCCGCGTCCTGTCGTGCCACACAACCCGTGTCCCGAACGGACGCGGCTGCGCCCCGCTCGCACCCGTCTCTCCAGCCCCCGGCAAGACTCATCCGTCTTCGTTTTCAATGCCGTGGAGCCGGTCGCGGAGTATGTACAAGCACGATTCGAGAACGTCGTCCGCGAGTGCTTCCGGGTCGGCTAGCAGCACTTCCACGGCGAGCAGGCGCGCGGTGCGGAAGTCCGGGGTTGTCGGCCCCGGCGTGTTGGCGTCCATTGTCGGTTCCTCCTTCCTTAGCGGGCTTGCGACCACGCGAGCGATGCGCGGCGCAGGAACTCTTCGTCGAGCCGCTGGTAGCGGGCCGCCAGTTCGGGGCTCAGCTCGTGCTGCGGCGTGTGTTCCAGTTGCTCTCGTACGCGCCTGCGCTCCGCCAGGAAGTCCGGGTCGCTCATCGCGCTGAAGTCCTCGTCCATGGCCTTTTCTCCTCTTGCCGGGTGGTGACGGCCTTGGTGCGCCCCGCCGCCGTCTACAGTCGGGGGCGGTTGACACGACGCGACGACAGCGGGGCGTGGAAGTAGCCTGACACGTATTCACGCAGTTACGCTTTGTGTGATAACTACTTCGCACTGAGAAACCACGACACGCACGCGGGCTGGAGCAGACGCACGATGCCACCACGCAAGCAAGCCAGAGACCCACGCACTCACCTGGGCGCTTTCCTCGGGGATCAGCTGCGGGCGATCCGGGCGGAGGCCGGGTACGCCAGTCAGGACGACTTTTCCCCGGCGATCCGCAAAGACAGGAGCGTCATCGGCAAGGCCGAGACCGGAGAGTCCCCGCCGACGGAGAGCGTGCTGGCGGACTGGCTGGATCTATGCGGCGTCAGCGGTCGGCTACGCGTCATGTTTGAGGGCGTCACCCGGCTCGCTCGGATCCGTGAGAACCCCGGCCAGGCCCAGTCCGAGCCGTTCTACGAGGCAGAGGCGCGCGCCCACACCGTCCGCTACTGGGCGCCGATCATCTTGCCCGGCATCATCCAGACACCGGCCTACGCCAGGGAGTTGTTCAAGGCGATGAGGTTCGACGAGGCCAAGGTCGCCGAAAGGCTTGAGGTTCGCATGGCCCGCCAGGCGATCATGGAGCGGCCGGATCCGCCGGACATCACGATCGTCGTGTGGGAGCCGGTGCTTCACCACCAGATCGGCAGCAGCGAGACGATGCGTGACCA
>DAHWEX010000743.1 GCA_027326205.1 Actinomycetota bacterium | reverse complement strand
ATCGACGAGCAGCACCGGCAGGATCACCCAGACCAGGCCGTCGTTGAGGTTGTTGACCAGCCCGGCCTGGCTGACCGCGGCCAGTGTGCGGTCGGTCCTGGAGACCCGCAGGAAGATCTCGCGGAACGGCGGGTGCGGCCCGGCCTGGCGGGGGTGCTGGCGGGCCTCGGCGGCGGCCCAGGCGGCGGTGTCGCGGACCGCGAACACCGACAGGGCGAGGCCGGCGAGAGCGTAGCCCGCGCCGAGCAGTTCCGGGGCCGGGCGCAGCCCGAAGCCGGTGGCCAGGTAGCCGGTGGCCAGCGCGGTTACCGCGACGCCGAGGTACCCGGCGGTCTCGTTGATGCCCAGCGCCATGCCGCGGCGGGCGGGGCCGATCAGGTCGATCTTCATGTTGACCGTCATGGACCAGGTCAGCCCCTGGTTGACGCCGAGCAGGACGTTGGCAGCGATCACCCACGCCCAGCTGGGGCCGTAGGCGAGCATGAACGGCACGGGCAGCCCGATGACCCAGCCCGCGACCAGGATGGCCTTGCGCGAGTACCGGCCGGTGAGCGCGCCGCCGGCGGCGTTGGTGACCGCCTTGGCGAGCCCGAAGACCACGACGAACGCGCCGGTGGCGAGGGCGCCGAGGTGGAACTGCTCGGACCCGACCAGCGGGATGACGGTGCGCTCGGTGCCGACCATGCCGCCGACGAAGAAGTTCACCGCCGCCAGCAGCAGGAACTGGCTCAGGTTGGCCCGCAGCCCCAGGCGTGCGCCCGGGCCGCCGGCGGCGGTCAGGCCGGCCATGCCGGCGGTGTTCCCCGAGCCCTCGCCGGTCAGCGGGATCGGGTGGTTACGGGCACGGCTCACGGGTCCTCCGCAACGGGCAAGCTCAGCTCACCGTCAATGGTACGATATTCCAAAGAGTATTGGAGGAGCCAAGGTGGATGAGCACGCGCGCAAGATGGCCCTGTACGGGCAGTTCGCCCGGGTGGGCAAGGCCCTGGCCAGCCCGGCCCGGCTGGAGCTGCTTGACCTGCTCGCCCAGGGCGAGCGCAGCGTCGAGGACCTGGCAGCAGCCGCGCGGATGAAGACCTCCAACACCTCAGCCCAGCTGCACACGCTGGCCGCCGCCGGGCTGGTCGCCTCCCGCCGCGACGGGGTCAGGATCTACTACCGGATCGCCGGCCACGAGGTCACCGCGCTGGCCGGCCGGGTGCAGGACTTCGCGGCGGCCCGCCTGGCCGAGGCCGAGCGGGCCGCCCGCGGCTACCTCGGGGACGTGGCCGCGCTGGAACCGGTCGGACAGGACGAGCTGTTCCGCCGGCTGGGCGAGGGGCAGGTCCTGGTCTTGGACGTGCGGCCCGAGGCCGAGTACGCCGCCGGCCACATCCCCGGCGCCGTCAGCGTGCCCCACGACCAGCTCGCCGCCCGGCTCGCCGAACTGCCCGACGGCACCGACATCGTCGCCTACTGCCGGGGCCGCTACTGCGTCTTCGCCCCCGACGCGGTCAGGCTGCTGCGCGCGCACGGCTTTCCCGCCCGCCCGCTTGACGGGGGGCTGCCCGGCTGGCGGCTGGCCGGGCTGCCGGTCACCGTCGCCGCCAGCGCATGACCCGCCGACGTGAACTCCGCGTGAGTACCTATCGGTCTCGGTCTCTGTCTCTGTCTCTGCGTGGGGACATGGCTTAGCTCACGATCCGGGGTTAGAGGCAGTTGAACTTGGAGTCAGGACGGTGGCGAAGTCCATTTTCGGCCGCCGTTGAGACCGATGAGGATACGGCGGGCCCGCTGTCTCTTTGAAGCACGTCCCGGACGGTTCAGACTGGGGGATAACGAGGTAGGCGCCGCGTGCCGGAACGGTGCGCCGACGGCAGTGGAATGGCAGGTGCGATGCATTACATCGGATCCCTGGTGCTCATCGTGTGGCTGATCGTCGGCGCCGTTGCCGCCGGCCAGCGCAGCGACTACACGCATCCGCCCGCGAACTGCAGCCAGGCGGCCACCATCGCCGTGACGATCGTCGCTGGCCCGCTGAACTACCTGGGCGTCAACCCGAAGATTTCCTGCCGCCATCTGCCGCAGCCCAGCAAGTAAGCGCCGCGCGCCGCGCGCCGTACGGCTGCCGGCTGGCCGGCGCTGGGCCGCACCCGGGCAAGACGCACCGCCGCCGGCGTGCCGCCGCGCGCACCCGCGAGGCCGGCGAGGTCGTCTTGAAGAGGATCGTGGCAGGGCTGGCGTGCAGGTAACGCCCTGCACGAAAGTCCTGGTCACCCGGGGAGGCCACCGGCCGTTTTGGTACGCGCCCGGAGGGTAGCTGCACATTGGCGGCGCCGTCGGCGCTACGCGCGGCACATGGTAAGCCGCTGGACCCGATGAGGATGGATACGTTGACGAGCCGTGCCGCAGTGGTGGTGAACCCGACGAAGCTGGATGACGACGAAGCCCTGCGCAAGTCCGTCCGCCGCGTCATGGACGAGCACGGCTGGGACGAGCCGCTCTGGCTGGAGACGACGCCGGAGGATCCCGGCCGGGGCCAGGCGAAATCGGCGGTGTCCGCCGGGGTTGACCTCGTGATCGCCTGCGGCGGAGACGGGACGGTCACCGCGTGCGCGGAGGGGGTCGCCGATACCGGGGTACCGCTGGCGATCATCCCGATGGGGACCGGCAACCTGCTTGCCCGCAATGTCGGCCTGCCGACGGGGCTGGACGAGGCGCTCGCGGTTGCGCTCGGAGGCGTGCAGCAGCCGATTGACGCGGGGCGGATGAACGGGACGTTGTTCGTCGTGATGGCGGGCCTGGGCCTGGATGCCCGGATGCTAAGCGGCGCAAGCGATCCGCTCAAGAAGCAGCTGGGCTGGTTCGCCTACGCGATCTCCGCCGTCCGTCACCTGGGCGACCGGCCGGTGCGGGTGACCGTCAGCGCCGACGGCGGCCGGCCCCGCCGGATGAGGGCCAGCACGCTGATCGTCGGCAACGTGGGCTGGCTGCGCGGCGGGCTCCCGCTGCTGCCGGACGCACGGCCCGATGACGGGATGCTTGATGCCGTCGTGCTGATCGCCGGCGGACCGGCCCGGTGGCTGGCCGTGGCCGCGGCCATCCTGCTGCGTCGTCCGGCCCACGGCAAGATCTACCGGGTTCGGTTTACCGAGCTGCAGGTGTCGCTGGACCAGGAGCAGCCGTGGGAACTGGACGGCGAGGTCATGGGATCGACCCGTCAGCTCACGGTGGTGGCTCAGCCAGGCGCCCTGCTGCTGCGCATGCCGCCAGAGTCAGCCTGACCCGTGAGCGACCGAAACGATGCTTGCCCGCCGCTGCGGCTCTCCGGGCCGACGGCGGAAATCGACGCGGGCCCGGAGGGCCCGGAGGTCGGCGCGTTCTTCGACCTGGACGGGACGTTGGTCGCGGGGTACACCGCCGCGGCCCAGACGAAGGACCGGCTGCGGCGCCGGGACCTGCGGGTAATCGAGTTCCTGACGATCGTGGAACTCGCGGTGCAGTTCCGGCTCGGCAGGCGCGCGTTCGAGACCCTGATCGAAGGCAGCGCCCTTACCGTCAAGGGACGGCTGGCGCGAGAGATCGACGAGAGGGGGGAGCACGTCTTCCGTCGGTCCGTTGCCGACCTGATCTACCCGGAAATGCGCGAGCTGATCCGGGCTCATCAGCGCCGCGGCCATACCGTGGTCCTGAGCTCGTCGGCGCTGACCAATCAGGTAGGGCCGGTGGCTCGCTACCTCGGCATCGAGTACATCGTGTGCAACCGGCTCGTGACGGACGAGCAGGGAATCTTGACCGGCGAGATCGAACAGCCGGTGGTGTGGGGCCCCACGAAGGCCAGCAGCGTGCAGCAGTTCGCCGCCGATCACCAGGTTAACCTGGGGGCGAGTTACTTCTACGCCGACGGCGACGAAGACCTCAGCCTCATGCGCCTGGTCGGCCACCCGCGGCCGGTCAACCCTGGCCCCCTGCTGACCAAGGTCGCCGCCCACCGCGGCTGGCCCATCGTGCGGTTCCGCAGCCGAGGCAGCGGCGGCTTGCTCGGGGTGGCCCGTCGGCTGGTGGGCGTCAGCTCACTCGCCCCGCTGGGCGCCGTCGCGCTTGGCGTCGGGTTGGCACAGCGCAACAAGCGTGCCGGGATCAACTTCCTCACCAGGTTCTGGCCCGGGACGGTCCTCGCGCTGAGCGGCGTCAAGCTGAACGTGGCGGGCGCGGAGCACCTGACCGAGCGGCGGCCCGCGGTCTTCCTATTCAACTCCCGCAACAACATCGACGTGTTCCTCGTGGCCGCGCTTGTCAAGGACAACTGGACCGGGATCGCCACCAAGGAGATGGGGAGCAGCCGCGTGTTCGGCCGGCTGGGGAAACTGTTCGACGTCGCGTTCGTCGACCGCGAGCACCCGGGAACGGCGGCAGTGCTCAGGCCCCTTGAGGCGGCCGCGCGCAACGGGCTGTCGATCCTGATCGCGCCTGAGGGAGCCCGGCTTGATACCGAGTCCGTGGGCCCGTTCAAGAAGCGGGCCTTTCTCATCGCCATGGCGACCGGACTGCCGATCGTCCCGATCGTGATCAGGAACTCTGACTCGGTGGCTGGGCGGCACACGGTAAAGCTCAATCCAGGTACCGTCGACATCGCCGTGCTGCCGCCCGTCAGCGTCGCGGGCTGGACACCGCTGAACCTGCGGGAACGGATCGCACAGGTTCGGACGGCCTACCTGGAAACCCTGGCCGAATGGCCCACGGAGCCCGGCGACCGCGCCGGCCCGTGATGAGCCGCGTGGTCACCAGGGCCGGGCGTGACCCGGCAGGCGGCCAGGAAGG
>DAHWEX010000283.1 GCA_027326205.1 Actinomycetota bacterium | reverse complement strand
CCGCTTGCGCCGAGGCCGCCGAACGCGGGGCCGGCCCCGGCGGCGGCGCGCCGCTGCGCGATGAGCTCGCGCAGTTCCGCGACCCGCCTGGCCTTGCTCGCCGGGTCGGTGCCGACGCTGAGCCAGCCGCTCGCCTCGCCCAGCGGCCGCAGGTGCGGCAGCCAGCGGGTCCACCGCCATGCCTGCGGGGAGTCGGTCAGCAGGAACAGGTGCAGCTCGCTGGGCCCGTGCGCGGCCGCGAGCTGCGCCACCAGCCAGGACAGCACGTCCCTGGTCACGGTCGGCTCCCCGGCGATGCCCAGCACGCCGAGCCTGGCCAGGTCGGCGGCGACGGGCACCGAGCGCACCATCGGCGTCTCGTCGATCCCGGCGGCCGCGGGCGCGCCGGCCTGGGCCGGGGGACCGGCCTGCGCGGTGAAGCTGGCGGTCGCGAGGCCGGGCGTGCCGGCGAGCGCGGCCCACGGGTCGCTGGCCTGGGCCGCTGCCGGTCCCGCGCCCTGGACGACGATCGTGCGGGCCGGGCGGTCGCCTGTCCCGAGCCGGACCCGCAGGAAGTCCGCGTCCCCGGCGGACCGCTCCCACAGCCGTGCCCCGGTCCCGGTGTCCGTCGCGATCACGGCATCGGGACCGGGCAGCGCGTCACGCAGCAGCCGCTCCTCCGCCGCGGCGGCCGCGGCGATCCGGTCCCGCAGCGTGGCGGCGGCCGCGGCGACGGCCGCCGCCTGCCGCTTGGCCTGGGCCTTCCCCTTCCTCGTGGTCAGGTACTGGACGAGCGCCGTCGAAGTGACGCCGAGAACGCCGGCTACCGCCATGACGATGCCGACCGCCCGTCCCGTCCCGCCCATGCTCGCGGACATGACCCCGCCGGCCACGCCGCCTACCAGCGAGGTGACGGAGCCGAGCACCAGGGTCAGCCACTGCGTCGGCGGCGCGCCGCCGGCCTGGGGCGGCGCGCCGTTGACCGTGACCGGCGCGGGCATCGACGGCGCCGCCCGCATCTGCCGGTTGACGATCAGCACGAACGGGTCGCCCGGGTCGGGCCGCAGCGAGACGGGGCCGCCGGCCGCGGCGGTTCCCGGCCAGCCGGCTCCCGCGCCGCCGCCCCGGCCGGCCCGGGGACGGCCCGTGCCGGGGACGGGGCCGCCGAGCCCGAGCCGCGCGCCGTCCCTGACGCCGCTCGCGGCCAGGGTGGCGTCCGGGTCGAGCAGCCGGTCGTCCAGCCACAGCCGCCCGCCGCCGGCGGCCATCCCCGCGGCCGGCCCGGCGCCCGCGCCGCCCGGAGCGGGCTGGCCGCTCGTGACCGGCTGCCCGCTCAGTCCGCCCGCCCGGCCGGCGCCCCAGCCGCTCCAGGCGCCGCCGTTTGCGGCGCCGCCATGGGCGGCGTTCTGGGCAGCGCCGACAGTGTTGCCTGCGCTGACAGTGCCGGCAGCACTGACAGTGCCGGCGCCGCCGGCGCCCGCTCCGCCGCGGTTGCCCCAGCCGCTCCAGCCGCCGGCGCCTTCGGCCCGGCCGGCCCCGTCGCCTCCCGGGGCGGCGCCGCTGTGCCCGCCGTTCCCGCTGCCCTGGCCGGCCCACCAAACGCTCCCGCCGGCGCCGCTACCGCTGCCGCTGCCGCTGCCGGCGCGGCCCGCTGGCGCGGCGAACCCGCCCGCCGCGGCGAACAGCGGTTCCAGCGCGCCGATCAGGTCACTCACCTGGTGCCCCGGCCCGGCCGAAATGAGGCAGTCCATTTCGACCGGGTTCGCGCTGCCGCGCACATCGGCCACGCTGACCTGGAATTCCACGAAAAGCCCTCCACGAGTGGAATTACGTCCGCCGACGCACTTCCGAATGACGTAATGCCATGCGATTCGCCATGCTACATTCGCGGGCTATCGGCCAGCGCGCATTGCGCCGCGTCATTGTCACGGCTATGAAACGATTATCGCACCATGGAATGAACAGCCCGGCTTTCGTCGGATCTTGTTGAGAGTTGCGATGACCGTCCGCCGCGGCGCGGCCGCCCGCCGGGTACCGCCACGGGCCTGCGCGCGGCCGCCGGCACCGGGACCCTTACTCCCCTGCCTGCCTTGCCGGTAAGGTTCCGCCGGGTCGCAGTATCAAGAGCATGAGGTTCCGGAGAGAAGGGCAGCAGCCATGCCGGATTACGTCGCCGCCGTCGACCAGGGGACCACCAGTACCCGGTTCATGATCTTCGACCACGGCGGGAACGAGGTCGCCAAGCACCAGCTTGAGCACGAGCAGCTCCTGCCGCGGGCCGGCTGGGTGGAGCACAACCCGGTGGAGATCTGGGAGCGCACCGCCTCCGTCATCCAGACGGCGCTGAACGGCGCGCGCCTGGTCGCGGCGGACCTGGCCGCGGTCGGCATCACCAACCAGCGCGAGACCTCCGTCGTGTGGAACCCGAAGACCGGGCGGCCGTACTACAACGCGATCGTCTGGCAGGACACGCGCACTGACCGGATCGCGAGCGCGCTCGACCGGGACGGGCGCGGCGACATCATCAGGCGCAAGGCCGGGCTCCCGCCGGCGACCTACTTCTCCGGCGGCAAGGTCCAGTGGATCCTGGAGAACGTGGACGGGGTGCGCGCGGCGGCCGAGCGCGGCGAGGCCGTCTTCGGCAACACCGACACCTGGCTCATCTGGAACCTGACCGGCGGGGTCAACGGCGGCGTGCACGTCACCGACCCGACCAACGCCAGCCGCACGATGCTGATGAACCTGGACACCCTGGACTGGGACGAGGAGCTCCTGTCGTTCTTCGGCATCCCCCGCCAGATGCTGCCGGACATCCGGCCGTCGTCCGCGCCCGGCGGCTACGGCGAGGTGACCGGCCTGGCCGCGCTGCGCGGCGTCCCGCTCACCGGCGACCTGGGCGACCAGCAGGCCGCCACCGTGGGCCAGGTCTGCTTCGCGCCCGGCGAGGCGAAGAACACCTACGGCACGGGCAACTTCATGCTGCTCAACACCGGCGAGGAGGTGGTCCGCAGCTCCAGCGGCCTGCTCACCACCGTCTGCTACCAGTTCGGCGACGGCAAGCCGGCCTACGCGCTGGAAGGCTCGATCGCCGTCACCGGGTCCGCGGTGCAGTGGCTGCGCGACCAGCTCGGCATCATCTCCGGCGCCGCGGAGATCGAGGCCCTCGCCCGGCAGGTCGACGACAACGGCGGTGTCTACTTCGTGCCCGCGTTCTCCGGCCTGTTCGCGCCGTACTGGCGCAGCGACGCGCGGGGCGCGATCGTCGGCCTGTCCCGCTACAACACCAACGCGCACCTCGCCCGGGCCACGCTCGAGGCGGTCTGCTACCAGACCCGCGACGTCAGCGAGGCGATGGAGCAGGACTCCGGCGTGCACCTGGAGGTGCTCAAGGTCGACGGCGGCGTCACCGTGAACGACCTGTGCATGCAGTTGCAGGCCGACGTCCTCGGCGTGCCGGTGAGCCGCCCCGTCGTCGCCGAGACCACCGCGCTCGGCGCCGCGTACGCGGCGGGGCTCGCCACCGGGTTCTGGTCCACGACCGAGGAACTGCGCGCCAACTGGAACGAGGCCAGGCGCTGGCAGCCCGAGTGGACCGACGAGCAGCGGGCGGCCGGCTACCGCGGCTGGAAGAAGGCGGTCGAGCGCACGCTGAACTGGGTCGAGGTCGACTGACCGGTCGGCGAGGCGGTCTCGGCGAGGAAAGCCACGATGACGGGGGGCGCTTGACGCCGGGGCATCGGGTCAAGCCCGCTTTCCAGCGGGAGCCCGGCGCCCCGCGGGCGTCAGTGCGCGGCTTCGCCCGCCTCGCCGGCGGCCTCGAGCGACAGCAGGGCCTCGGCGACGACGGGATCCTCGTCGGTGCCGAGCGCGCGCCAGTCCTCGCCCTCGGCCAGGACCTTCTCCGCGCCGCGGATGGCGCGGAAGTCGCCGCGCAGCGCCGGCGGCTCCTCGCCGCTGGCGAGGCCCTTGGCGGCCCGCAGCAGCATGCGGTGCAGCCGGATCACCGCGACGTCGGTCGACCCCAGGTGCTCGCGGGTCCGGTCGTAGATCGGGCCCGCCGACTCGGTGGCCATCATGTCCTGCGAGCGGAAGTCCGCGATGCCGCTGTACGAGATGCCCTTCTGGGCGACCCGGTCGATCAGGTAGTCGTTCTCTGGCGTGTACTTGCGCTCCACGACCCCGCCCGGCGGCAGCATCTCGAACGGGTACTTCTCGAAGGTGAAGAACGGCGGGCCGCCCAGGCCGCGCGGGTTGGCCGGCGGCGTCACGGCGAAGCTGTAGCGGTGGGTGTGGTAGTCGTCGACCGGGACGACGAAGATCTGCCGGGTGGAGAACGGGATCTGCGCGATGATCGTGCTCGCCGGGAAGATGTAGGCGGTGACCCGCGCGTGCCGGTACCCGTTCGGGGTGACCCGGATGCCCGCGTAGCGGAAGCCGTGCCACTCGTCCTGCACCTCGATCGCGGCCCGGGGGTCGTGCCGCCAGAACTTCATCGACATGTACCCGGACGGGTAGCCGGGCCGGTCGGTGCCGTCGTCCGGCACGTCGTCGATCGCGTCGAACTGGTGCAGGTTCGAGATGTGCGCGGTGTCCAGGTCGCCGTCCATCGACTGCACCCAGTTGCAGCGCACCACCTCCTTCACCGCGGTCACGCTGGCGGCCGGCAGCGTGCCGGTGCCGAAGTCCCGGAAGGGCGTCATCGACGCGGCCGGGCCCAGGTAGGCCCAGACGATGCCGCCGGACTCGTGCACCGGGTACGACGTGATCTTGATCTTGTGCGCGAACGAGTGCAGTTCGGACCGCTGGTCGGTGCACTGCCCGGTCACGTCGAACTTCCAGCCGTGGTAAGTGCAGCGCAGCCCGCACTCCTCGTTCCGGCCGAAGAACAGCGACGCCCCCCGGTGCGGGCACTCCTCCTCGATCAGGCCGATCGCGCCGGCCGAGTCCCGGAAGGCCACCAGGTTCTCGCCGAGCAGCCTGACCCGTACCGGCGGGCCATCCGGCTCGGGGATCTCGGCGCTGAGGCAGGCGGGCATCCAGTACCGGCGCAGCAAGCTGCCCATCGGCGTCCCAGGACCAACCCGGGTCAGGATCTCGTTGTCTTCGCGCGACAGCATGCCAGCCTCCCTGAGCCGTCCGACTGACTCAGTGTCACTCGCGATCCGGCTCATGTCTCTGAGGCGGCGGTCGTAAGAAAGGGCGGACAATATGGGCTCAGCACCGGTGCGCCCCCGGGTCCCTGAGGTCAGCGCCGGCGGGCTCTCCCAGGCGGACATCGCCCGCGAACTGGGTGTCACCCGCCAGGCGATCCAGAAGATGCTGGCCTGCTGACCGCTACGCGGCCTCGGCCACGATCGAGACCGCCTGGGCGGCCACGTCGGTGATGATCGCGGCGACCCGGGGGTCGGCCGCGTACTTGCGGATCAGGGCGGGGGAGTTGACCGTCCACAGCAGGCAGGGCAGCCCCGCCGCCGCGGCCCGGCGGAGCACGCCGAGCGCCGCCAGCCGGTAGTGCGGCGCCAGGTAGTCCGCCCGGACCCGGTGGGCCAGGTCGACCGGGTAGAGCTCGCGCACCCGGCCGGGCAGGTCGAACGGCGACCGGTCCTCGCCCACCAGCAGGCCGGTCTTGACCTCGGCGAAGGTCTCCTTCGCCTGCGCGACGACCGCGGGCAGGAACGAGGTGACCACCAGGTGCGCGGGGTCGAAGCCGGCCCGCAGCACGGCCATGACGTCCGCGACGTACCCGTCCTCCTTCAGTTCCACGTCCAGCCGGATCCGCCCGGCGCATGTCCGCAGCACCTCGGCGAGCAGCGGCGGCCGCACCCCGGCCGCGGCCTCGATCTCGTCCCGGGTGAGCGCGCTCACCGCCGCGCCGCCGGCGGACGCGTCGTGGAAGGCGATCAGCTCGCCGTCGCGGGTCCGGCGGACGTCGAACTCGATCATGTCGGCCCCGACCTCGATCGCGTTCGTGAAGGCCGTGATCGTGTTCTCGGCGGCCCCGTCCGCCACCCCCCGGTGCGCGGCAACCATGGCATGGCTCATGCCGGGAAGTATGCCTGGTGCCGGTGAGCCGCCAGCGACGCGGGGCCGAACAGGAAACCACGCGCGCGTTGCGGAACGCACCGGGCGGACAGGCCCGGCCTCGTCCGCTTACCTCGGAGCGTTGCGGTGGCCGATCAGCCGAGACGGCCGCGCAAGGCTTCTGCCCGGTGACGGAACCGGCGCAGAGCGCGTGTCCCCGCTCTGCGCCGCTGCTGGTGGCCGCCTCACCGCTCGAACTCGGATGCCGCCTCGCGCTGACCGGAGCGGCGATCCCGCCGATCATGGTGCTCTGCACGGTGCTGGCCGAGGGGGCCGTCCACCGGTCCGTGCTCACCCAGGCCTTCGCCTGGCTGAACTCGGCCATGACCGCGCCAGGGCACAGGGGATTACGATAAGGACGGCAGCCAGGGCAAAGGAAGTCCCGGTGGAGGGAGCGGCGCGTGAGCATCAGCCTGGAAACCGCCAAGACCATCACCGGCGGCGTGCGCGCGGCCGGCCGGGAATACGGGCTCAAACCGCTGACGGTGGTCGTGCTCGACGCCGGCGGCCACGTGATCAGCGTGGAACGGGAAGACGGCTCCGCCAACAACCGGTTCGAGATCGCCTTCGGCAAGGCCTACGGGGCCCTCGCCCTCGGCATGGGCTCGCGCTCCCTGATGGCCCGCGCGGAGCAGCAGCCCTACTTCATCAGCTCGGCCGCCGCCGCGATCGGCGGCAGGCTGATTCCGGTCCCCGGCGGCGTCCTCGTCAAGGACGGGACGGGAGAGGTCGTCGGCTGCGTCGGCGTTTCCGGCGACACCTCGGACAACGACGAACTCGCCGCGGTATCCGGCATCAGGGCCGCGTCCCTCGTTCCCCAGCCGGACTGAGCGCCGCGGTGAAACCAGGTCCACGAGGCCGCTGACGTTGAGTCTTGGCGGCTTATGGGCAGGTTCTAGGTAACGAGATCCTCCCTGGTCGCGGTTGCGATAACGAGATCCGCGCTTTGGGCGCGCTGGTTAGTCGCGGGAGGCGGGATGGATTAGCGTGGAGCGGCGATGTCCGGGATGCGGGCTTGGGGGAGCTTTTGACCGCTAATACGTGGCGACAGATGGTGCGGGGATCGGCCGTCCCCTGGTACGGCTACCGGTACCGGCGCTGGCTGCTCGACTCCCTCAGGTACGTCGACGTCCAGGACCTCGCGACCGGCGGTGACCACATCCCCGAGCTGGGGGACGTCTACGTCGACGTGTCGCTGGGCAGCCGCTCCCCGCAGCAGCCCTCCTTCGGCCAGGCCGGCCAGGCGCCCGCGCCCGCCGACGCGGCGGAGCGCTACTCGATCGGCCAGCTCCTCGACCGCCGCGCGCCGGTGGTCCTCGCGCTCGTCGGCCAGCCGGGCAGCGGGAAGAGCACCCTGCTCGCGCACGCGGCCCGCCGCACCGCCCGCCCGGCCCTGCGCGGCCGCCGGGGCCCCAGGCGCGCGCCCATCCGGCTGGCGCTGCGTGAGCACGCCGCGGCGGTCGCGGCCAACCCGGCGGTCTCGCTGCCGGATGTCGTGCGGTCCGCGGTCGGCGGGGCGGCGGGCCAGGAGCCGGCCGGCTGGTGGGAGCGCCAGCTGCGCCGCGGCCGCTGCGTGGTCCTGCTCGACGGCCTGGACGAGGTCGCCCGCCCCGACGACCGCCTCGCGGTGGCGAGCTGGGTGGAGGGGCAGGTCGCGGCCTACCCGGGCAACCACTTCGTGGTGACCGCCCGGCCCAGCGGCCTGCCCGGCTCGCTGGCCGCGCAGGCCGACGTCCTGGTGGTGCTGCCGTTCACCGCCGAGCAGGTCCGGATCTTCCTCGACCGCTGGTACCTGGCGGCCGAGCAGCACGCGACGGGCGCCGCCGACCGCGCAGCGCAGCGGGCCGCCCGGATGCGGGCCGGCGAGTCAGCCGCCAGGCTGCTGGCGCTGCTCCGCGAGCACCCGGGGCTGCACGACCTGGCCGTCAACCCGCTGCTGCTCACCATGATCGCCACCGCGCACCGCTACCGCGGCGCGCTGCCCGGCAGCCGCGCCGACCTCTACGGCGAGATGTGCCAGGTCCTGCTCTCACGCCGCGCCCAGGCCAAGGACCTGCCCGAACTGCTGCCGTGGACCGCCAAGCAGACGCTGCTTGCCGCGCTCGCGTACGCGATGATGCGCGATCACGCCAGCGAGCTCACCAGCGACCGGGCCGTCGAGATCCTCGGGGCGCACCTGGAGCGCTTCCCCCCGTCGGTCACCGGCGAGGCGTTCCTCGACGACGTCGCGCGCAACGGCCTGCTGGCCGAGACGGCGGCGGGCACGTACGCCTTCACGCACCTGACCTTCCAGGAGTACCTGGCCGCCCGGCACGTCAGCGCCACCCCCGACCTGGTGAAGAGCCTCGCCGACAACGTCGACGACCCCTGGTGGCACGAGACCATCCTGCTCTACGCGGCGGCGGCCGACGCGAGCCCGATCGTCCGCGCCTGCCTGGACAGCGGCACGATCCCGGCCATCACCCTGGCCTTCGACTGCGACGACGCCAGCGCCGAGATCGATCCCGAGTTGCGCCGGCGCCTGGACCGGGAACGCCGCCGGGCCTACGAGCCGGACTGCTCCCGCGAGCACCGGCGGCTGATCGCCGGCGTCCAGGCGGCCCGGCACGTGCGCCAGACCTTCGTCACCGCCGCGGGGACGCGGATCTGCGCCCGGGCCGTTCCCGCCGACCTGTACTGGCTCTTCCTCGCCGACACCCGCTCGCCCCAGCCCGACAGCCTGTGCGTCCCCGGCAAGGACCAGCCCGCCGTCGGCATCTGGGGGACCGAGGCCCGGGCCTTCGTCAAGTGGCTGAACTCGATCCTCACCGTCGCCACGGGCATCGAGGTCAGGCTCCCGCGCCACGAGGAACTCGCCGAAGAAGGCATCGCCGGCGCGCTGCACGGCGAGCTCGCGGCATCCGTCACCAGCGCGTGGACCCGCCCGCCCGCCGCCGCGCCGGGTCAGCCCGCCCCACGGGGCGAGTCCGCCCCACGGGGCCCGGGCGCCGCGCCCGGGCTGTGGGTCCGCCCCGGCCGGCCGCACCCGCAGGAACTGGCCGGC
>DAHWEX010000699.1 GCA_027326205.1 Actinomycetota bacterium | reverse complement strand
TGCTCGCCGATGTCAACCGCCTGGGCTACGTGGCGGTGCGCTGGACCGTTGACTCCCTCGGCTGGGAAGGCACCTCTGGCGGACAGAGCGTCCAGTCGGTCGTCAACCGGGTGCTCGCCGCGGCGCAGCCGGGCGCGATCGTGCTCATGCACCTCGGCTCCAACCCGAACGACGGCACCACCCTGGACGCGGCCGCGCTGCCAGCGATCATCGACGGCCTCCGCGCCCGCGGCTACGGCTTCGTCACCCTGCGGGCGCTAACCGGCTGACCAGGCAACACCAGCCCGCCGGAGGCCGGCGACCGTCACGATTGCGGAAGCGGGCCCTCTCCCCGCACAGGAGGGCCCGCGCACGGGTCCGGGCCGCTGGCCTGCGGCGCCTGCCGGCGCCCGAGCGCGACAGCGCTCACCACCAGGCAGCCGAATGACGCGACCTGCAACACAGCGCGCGCCCCGCGCGGCAGCGTCTCGCCGAACAGCACGAACCCGGCCGCGATCGGGACCGCGTTCGTCGCCAGAGTCGCCATGCCTGCCGCCGTCAGCGCGTCACCCCGCTGGTAAGCCCACTGCAGCACGCTCGTCCCGACCGCATAGGCGACGATCAGCGAGGCGAGCGCCACCAGCCATAGCCCGCCGTAACCGACGAGCTTGGCTGAGATGTCGCCGTCGGCGAACAGCAGGCCGGCCGCGAGGCCGAGCGCCGCGGCCCGGGCGATCCGCACCGGCGCGGACATAAGCACCGCCGCGCCTGCGCCGCACGCCGCCATCCAGACGATGACGCCGACGACCGGCGGGTGCTCGTCCGCTGGCGTCGACCCGATCAGCGACACCGCGAGCAGCGCCAGCCCGGCAACCGCCAGCACCACGGCGAACCGCTCGCGCCGCGCCAGCCGCGACGGATGCCCGTGCGCGGTCGCGAACGCCAGCACCGCGACGCCGGACGCCACCACCGCCTGCACCAGCGCCAGCGGCGCGAGCGCCAGTGCCGCCACGTACATGAGCCAGCCAGCGGTCTCCGCCCCGAACGCAGCCAGCCACCGCCGGTCACCGAGCAGCATCTTCACCGACCGGAACGGACGGCGCGGCGACAGCGGCGGCAGCGCGGCCGCCGCGTCATGCTCAAACGAGTAGGCCGCGTTGGTGACCAGCGCCGAGGCGAACGCCAGCGGCAAGCCGACCCATATCAGATAAGGTCCGGCTTGCGCTGCTGTCACCGGCTGCCCCCGGCTCCGGCTGAACTGCGCCCAGGCGGGTTGTCGAGGATCTCGCGCAGCCGCCGGTACTCCTCGGCGTCGATCTCGCCGCGTGCCAGCCGCTCATCCAGGATCCGCCGCGCGGCACCGGGCTGCTGCCCGTGCTCCGGCTTACGGTCCCGCCGGATGATGCCGGTGACCAGGGCGTAGATCATCCAGATCAGCAATGCCCAGAACAAAATCATCGCCAGCCACATCAGCCCGCCCTGCCACCAGGTCCAGCCACCGCTGTGGTCGTTGTACCAGAACATAATCGCGGCCTTCTTCCCTGGCCCGCCGACGCGGGCTTTCCCGGCCCGCCTTCGCGGGCCACTACCGCCAGCCTGCCTCCGCCGTCTGCCCGCGGGTAGTGACGTCGGTCCCGGCGGCGGTGAGTCGCAAGCCCCTACTGCGGCAAGACCTGGAACCCCCGTTAGCGGACTGGCCGCAAGCGGCGCCACAGGGTGAGCCCGGCGATGGCGGCCAGCACCAGCCCGGCCGCCTGGAGCAGCACGCTGGCGGACGGAAGCTGCACCGCGAAGGTGGCGCGGGCCTGCGGGACGGCAAGCAGCGGAATGAGGAAGGATGCCATCACGGGAACGAGGGCGAGGCGCCAGGCGCTCCGGCTTGCGGCGATGCCGAGTATCCACAGGCTGACGGCGAGCAGGGCAAGCATCGCGGCGGTGCG
Organism: Actinomycetota bacterium; assembly: GCA_027326205.1. Lineage (GTDB taxonomy): Bacteria > Actinomycetota > Actinomycetes > Streptosporangiales > Streptosporangiaceae > Trebonia. Next base: position 1,871 of record DAHWEX010000699.1, on the reverse strand, counting down.
GGCCGCCTGCGGGCTGGTGCCGGCCGCCGCGCGGGCCAGCGCGTAACTTCCCAGCGTGGCTGCCGCGGCGGCGGCTCCCGCCGGGATGGTGAAGGCCAGAATCCGCCGGGTGAAGCCCGGACGGGCTCGCGGGGCATCGAGGGCCAGCGCGAGGAAGAAGCCAGGGACGCCGATGGCGAGGGTACTGACGACGGTCAGGTGCCGGGGATAGAAGGGGAACGGGACGGCGGCGACACCGATGATGACCGCGATGACGGCCGCGTAGACGGTTTTGGTGACGAAAAGCCCGGCGACCCGCTCGATGTTGGCGATGACCCGCCGTGCCTCCTCGAGCAGCTGCGGAACGGCGGCGAAGGTCCCGTCGAGGAGAACCACCCGGGCGACGGACCGGCTGGCGTCGCTCCCGGAGCCCATGGCGATGCCAAGGTCAGCCTGCTTCAGGGCCTGCACGTCGTTGACCCCGTCACCGATCATCGCCACCACGTGCCCGGCCGCCTGCAGCGCCTTGACGGCGGCGAGCTTCTGGGCCGGCCCGACCCTTCCGAATACGTCCGCTCCGGCGATCACGCCGGCCATCTGCTCGTCAGTCAGCCCGGCGGCGTCGACAGGGCCGGCCCCCGCGGGTATCCCGGCACGCTCGGCGATGGCCGCCACCGCGCGCGGTGCGTCGCCGGACAGTACCTTGACGGTGACTCCCTGGCCCGCGAGGTAGCGAACGGCCTGGCCCGCCTCTTCCCGTAGTTCCTCGGTGAGGATCAGGAGCGCGGCCGGGTCGGCGGCGGGCGGCCGGTCTCCCCGCAGCGGCGCGGCCGTGCCGGCCAGCAGCAGCACGCGCCCGCCTTGCGCCTCGTGCCGGGCCACCGACGCCGCGACGCCGGCCGGCAGACCGGGGCACAGGACGCTGGGCGCGCCGAGGAGCCAGGTGCCGTGACAGGCGAACGAGACACCGCTCCACTTGCGCGCGGAGGAAAACGGCACGCGTGCGAGCACCGCCCACCCCGGGTCCACGCAGTGCCCGGTGGCGATGGCACGCACGGTCGGGTTCGGATCCTCGTCGGCGGCGGCCAGCGCGGCCAGCGCCTCGGCGATCCGCCCGGCGGGCTGGCCGTCCAGTACCTCAGTCCCGGCCAGCCGCATGCCCGGCTTGGTGAGCGTGCCGGTCTTGTCGGTGCACAGCACGTCAACCCGGGCCAGTCCCTCGATCGCCGCCAGTTCGGAGACCAGGACGCGGCGGCGGGCCAGGCGCAGCGCGCCGGCGGCGAACGCGATAGAGGTCAGCAGCACCAGTCCCTCGGGCACCATCCCGGCCACCCCGGCGGCGGAGCCGCGTACCGCCTCGGCGAACGACTGGTGGCTGCGGTAGAACTCGCTGACGACCAGGAGCAGCCCGGCGGGGATCATCACCCAGGTCACCAGGCGCAGGATCTGGTTGGTGCCCTGCTGCAACTCCGAACGGATCAGGCTGAACCGCCGTGCCTGCGCCTGCAGCCGGACGGCGTAGGACTGCCCGGCCACGGCGGTCACCCGGGCCAGGCCGGTCCCCGCGACCACGAAGCTGCCCGACAGCATCGTGTCCCCCGGCCGCTTCGGCACCGGCTCGGCCTCGCCGGTCAGCAGCGCCTCGTCCAGTTCCAGGCTCTCCCCGGTAATGACGGCCGCGTCCACGGGCACCTGGTCGCCGCGTCGCAGGTTCAGGATGTCGTCCAGCACCACGTCGCCCTGGGCGATGTCGCTGACCGTGCCGTCCCGCAGCACCCGGGCGCGCGACGCGGTCAATATGGCCAGCTTGTCCAGGGCCCGCTTGGCCCGCAGTTCCTGCGCCGTCCCGATGGCGGTGTTGACGGCGAGTACCACGCCGAACAGCGCGTCCT
>DAHWEX010000692.1 GCA_027326205.1 Actinomycetota bacterium | reverse complement strand
CCGCCGCCATCGCCTCGACGGTGACGATGCCGAAGGACTCGCCGCCCGTGTTCGGCGAGCAGAAGGCGTCGACGGAGTGCAGGACGCGCACCTTATCCGCTTCCGACACCTCGCCGAGAAACACGGCGCGGTCGCGCAGTTCCGCGGGCAGCGAGCGCCGCTGGTCCTCCACGTCGCCCGGGCCGGCGACGAGCAGCCGCAGTCCCGGGCGCTGCGCCGCCAGGGTCTCGAAGGCCCGCAGCAAGACGGCGAGGCCCTTGCGCGGCTCGTCCATCCGGCCGAGGAAGCCGATCGCGCCGCCCGTTCCCGGCCAGCCGTCCAGCGGGTCGGCGTGCAGGTAGTGCCGGGTGGCGACCCCGTTGGGGATCAGCACGGCGTCCCCGCCCAGGTGCTCGACGAACGTCGACCGGGCGGCCTCGGAGACCGCGATCCGGCCGTCGATCTTCTCCAGCGCGGAGCGCAGCACCGGCTGGGTGGCGAGCAGCACGCGGGACTTGCGCATCGCGGTGTGCACGGTCGCCACGATCGGCCCGGACGCCACCCAGCAGGCGAGCAGCGACAGCGACGGCACGGACGGCTCGTGCGCGTGCAGGACGTCGAACTCCCCCTCGCGCAGCCAGCGGCGGACCCGGTGCGTCGACAGCGGGCCGAAGGCCAGCCGGGCCACCGACCCGTTGTACGGGACCGGCATCGCCTTGCCGGCCGGGACCACGTAGGACGGAAGCGGCCGGTCCTCGTCGGCCGGGGCGATCACCGACACCTCGTGGCCGAGTTCGATCAGCGCCTCGGCCAGGTCCCTGATGTGCTGCTGCACGCCGCCCGGGACGTCCCAGGAGTACGGGCACGCGATCCCTATCCGCATTCCCGCGCTCCCCCGGTCATCACGCGGCGTCTCCGTTGTCCTGAACGCCGGCGCGGGCGCGGCTGCGGGCCAGGCGCGCGGGGTCGAGGTCGTCGACGAAGACCTTCTGCAGCATGTGCCAGTCTTGCGGGTGCTCGCGGATCGCCTGCTCGAAAACCGTCGCCATGGCCTGGGTCATCGCGGCGATCTTCTCCTTCCTGGCGCCGGCGCCGGGCACGGGGATCTCGTCGTAGATGTGCGCCCCCCACTCGGCCTCGCCGACGAACCAGCAGCCGACCGGCATCAGGGCCGCGCCGGTCGTCACGGCCAGCGCCGCCGGGCCCGCGGGGAACAGCGCCTTCTCGCCGAAGAAGTCCACCTCGACCCCGGTATCGGAGAGGTCCCGGTCGGCGACGATGCAGACCAGCTTGCCCGCCCGCAACCGCTGGGCCATCACGCCGAAGGGGTGCGGGCCGCCGCTTGTCGGCACGACTTCCATGCCGAGGCCCTGGCGGAACGCGAGGAACTTCTGGAAGACCGCCTCGGGCTTGAGCCGTTCGGCGGGCACGGTGATCGACCCGGCGCCGACCAGGATCACCCAGCGGCCCGCCTGCTCGAAGTCGCCCATGTGCGGCAGGGCGTAGATGACGCCGCGGCCGTTCTTCATGTGCTCCAGGGTCAGGTCGATGTTCTCCTGGTTCACGTGCATCCCAGCCGTGATGCGCTCGTCGGGGATGGCCTGCAGCCGGAACGTCTCGAAGTAGTAGCGCGCGTAGGAGCGCATCACCGCACGGGACAGGGCGCGCAACTCCTGGCCGAACTCGGGGTCGGACTCGGTGAAACCAGAACTCGTTCGCAGGATCCTGAGGAGGTTCCCTTCGAGAACCTCCACCCCGCCGCCCTGACGGCGCCAGGCGATGTCCGCGCCGAAGTTGAACAGGGCACGTCCCACCGGCTCGGGGAGGCGGCACACCAGGCTCCAGCCGGCCCCGAACGTCGCGCTGCTCACGCGGTCCCTGAAGGTTTCCTTCACGCGTTCTCCGGCTGTGACGAGGCGGGCTCCGCCGCCGGTGGCTGCTGCGCCTGTGCCTTCGCGTCCACGTAGACGGCGCGCATCCGCTGGTAGAGGGTGACGGCCGACCCGGCCGCGACCGCCCACATGCCGATCGCCATGACGTAGGGCACCCCGAGGCCGGACAGGCCGATCCCGGTCAGCGAGATCACCAGCCGCTCCGGGCGCTCGATCAGGCCGACGTCGGCGTTCAGCCCCAGCCCCTCCGCGCGGGCCTTGACGTACGACACGCACAGGCCGCTGGCCAGGCAGAACAGGGATACGACGGCGAGCAGGTGATCGCTGCGCAGGAACCAGATCGTGATGCCGCCGAAGACGGAGGCGTCGGCGAACCGGTCCATCGTCGAGTCCAGGAAAGCGCCGTACTTGCCCGAGTTGCCCTTGATGCGGGCGAGCTGTCCGTCGAGCATGTCGGTGAACACGAAGACGGTGGCGGTCGCCGCGCCGGGAAACGTCTCGCCGATCGGGAACAGCGCGAGGGCCGCCGCGCATACGCCGAGAGTGCCGGCCACCGTGATCATGTTCGGGGTGACCGGCGTGCGCGCGAGCGCCTGTATCAGCGGGCTGAACAGGCGGGCGAAGAAGGGGCGGAGGAAGTTGAGCATGACCGAACCGATCTTACTGAGTTTCCCCCGGGGGAATGATCCCCCCGGGGACCCCCCAAATCATGAGGGAGCCCCTCCCCCATAGCCCCCTCGCCGGGCAGCGCCCGGGACGGCGCCTGCGGCGCCGGGTACGTAGTCAGGGGTTACGGCGGCCAGTCCGCTGTATTTTCCGGGGAATCTCCGGATCACGGAAGGGCTTCGCCCCTAAACCCGCAGCGCCTGGCATTGCCGTGTCTGTGACTGTTGTTCAGCCTGGCGTCACGTTACGGATTCTTGATATGGGTCTTGTGGTAAGGGTCCGGTCGGGTTCACGCTGTGTTGACAGCAGCTCACGAGCGCGAGGAGGCGGCGAGAGTGACGGTCACAGGCAGCTCAGGAGGGGCAGGACAGGCAGGCGCGGGCAGGGTATCGGGGGCCGGCGGCACACGCAATGTCGTGCTGGTCGGCCATTCAGGGAGCGGGAAGACAACCCTGGCCGAGGCACTCCTCTTGCACACGGGCGCGGTTGCCCGGGCAGGACGAGTCGAGGACGGGACCACGGTCAGCGACTTCGACGAGGTGGAGATCAGGCAGAAGCGGTCGGTGAACCTGGCCCTGACACCGTTCGTCTCCGACGGGATCACGGTTAACCTGCTGGACACGCCGGGCTACGCGGACTTCACCGGGGACCTGAGAGCGGGGCTGCGCGCGGCCGACTGCGCGCTGTTCGTCGTGGCGGCCACCGACGGCATCGACGGGGTGACGCGGCTGCTGTGGGACGAGTGCGCCGCCGTGGGGATGCCACGGGCGGTCGTCATCACGAAGATCGATCACGGGCTGGCGGACTACGCGACCGTGCTCGCCGAGTGCCAGGGAGCGTTCGGCGAGGGTGTCCTGCCGCTCTACCTGCCGGTCGCCGGCCCGGACGGCACCGGGGTCAGCGGGCTCATCGGGCTGCTGTCCGAGACGATGTACGACTACTCGGCCGGGACGCGGACCGCGTCGCCCGCGAGCGAGTACGACCAGGCCGCGCGGGAATCGCTCATCGAGGGGATCATCACCGAGAGCGAAGACGAGACGCTCATGGAGCGGTACCTGTCCGGTGAGACGGTACCGACCAACGTGCTCATCGCCGACCTGGAGACCGCCGTCGCCCGCGGCACGTTCTACCCGGTGCTCGCCCTGTCCTCGCCGCTCGGCGTCGGCATGGCCGAACTGCTCGAGATCGTCACCCAGGCGTTCCCCTCGCCGCTTGAGCACCCGCTGCCGCCGGTGGCGTCGGCGGCCACCGGGGAACCGGTCGACGGGCTCAGCTGTGACCCGGACGGTCCGCTGCTCGCCGAGGTCGTGAAGACCACCTCCGACCCGTACGTGGGGCGGATCTCCCTGGTGCGGGTGTTCTCCGGGACGCTGCGCCCGGACATGTCGGTCCATGTCTCTGGGCACGGGCGCGCGGAGCGCGGGCACCCCGATCACGACGACGACGAACGCGTCGGCGCGCTGACGTCGCCGCTCGGCAAGCTGCAGCGGCCGGTCACCGAGTGCCCCGCCGGGATGATCTGCGCCGTGGCGAAGCTGTCGACCGCCGAGACCGGGGACACCCTGTCGTCGCGGGAGCAGCCGCTGCTGATGGAGCCGTGGTCGATGCCCGACCCGCTGCTGCCGGTGGCGATCGTGGCGCGGTCGAAGGCGGACGAGGACAAGCTCTCGGCCGCGCTGCAGCGGCTCGTCGCCGAGGATCCTACGATGCGGCTCGAGATCAACCCGGAGACGCACCAGCTCGTGCTGTGGTGCATGGGCGAGGCGCACGCGGACGTGCTGCTCGACCGGCTGTCCGCGCGCTACGGCGTGGCCGTCGACACCGTGACGCTGCGGGTGCCGCTGCGGGAGACGGTGGCGATGTCCGCGCGCGGGCTCGGCCGGAACGTGAAGCAGACCGGCGGGCACGGCGAGTTCGGCATCTGCCACATCGAGGTGGAGCCGCTGCCCGACGGGGCGACCGGGTTCGAGTTCGTCGACAAGATCGTCGGCGGCGTGGTACCCCGGCAGTTCATCCCGTCGGTGGAGAAGGGCGTCAGGTCCCAGATGGAGGCCGGGGTCCTCGCCGGGTACCCGATGACCGGGCTCCGGGTGACGCTGTTCGACGGGAAGGCGCACTCGGTCGACTCCTCGGACATGGCGTTCCAGAAGGCCGGCCGGGCCGCGCTGAAGGATGCCTGCGAGAAGGCGTCGATGATGCTGCTCGAACCAGTCGACGAGGTGTCGATCCTGGTGCCCGACGAGTACGTCGGCGCGGTCATGTCCGACTTGTCGGGCAGGCGCGGGCGGGTGATCGGGACCGTGCCGGTGGGCATCGGCCGGACGCAGATCCGCGCCGAGGTGCCGGAACTCGAGATCACCAGGTACTCGATCGACCTGCGGTCCGTGTCGCACGGCACCGGGTCGTTCACCCGCGGGTACCTGCGGCACGAACCGCTCCCGTCGCACCTGGCGGCGAAGGTGACCGCCGGCTCCAGGCCCGCCTAGCCGCGGCCGACGCCCCGGCCGGGGGCGGTGCTACGCCTCCGGCCAGGCGTCGGCCAGGAGCTTGCGGGTGTCCGCGAGAAGCTGCGGCAGCACCCGGGTCATGCCGACGACCGGCATGAAGTTACTGTCGCCGCCCCAGCGCGGCACCACGTGCTGGTGCAGGTGGGCGGCGATCCCCGCGCCCGCGACCGTGCCGAGGTTCATCCCGATGTTGAAGCCGTGCGGCCCGGAGACCTTGCGCAGCGCGGTGATGGCCCGGGTGGTGTAGTCGCTGAACTCCTTCGACTCGCCGGCGGTCAGCTCCGTGTAGTCGGCCAGGTGGCGGTACGGGCAGATCAGCACGTGCCCGCTGGTGTACGGGTAGAGGTTCATGATCGCGTACACGAGTTCGCCGCGCGCCACGATCAGCCCGTCCTCGTCGCCCAGCGTCGGCGCGATGCAAAACGGGCAGCCCTCGTGCGCCCCCGGCCCCGTCGGCTTGCCCTCGCCCTTGATGTAGGCCATCCGGTGCGGCGTCCACAGGCGCTCGAACGCGTCGGGCACCCCCGCGTCGGGGGCTGGCAGGTCACTGGGGCCACTGGGGTCGGACGATGGAGCACTCACTTAACCGATGCTAGCGGCTAGCCAGGTCCGGCAGGCTACTGGCCAGGGTTCGCGCGGCCGCGGTCCGGGTGAACGCGGCAATTGCGACAGGGCACCGGCACGGGTCCCGGTTAGGGCCAGTCGGCGGTGCCGGTTTCCGCGGCGGAGTTCACGGCCGCGGTCGCGCCGACCTGGGTGAGGGCGGCGGCCGCCCGGTTGGCCGCGAAGAGCGGCAGTCCGGCGGCGAGCACGACGGGGGCGGAGGCGGACGCGTCCACCAGGTCCTTCGCCTGTTTCAGGCCGTAACCCGTGCCCTCCCGGACCACCTTGATGACCAGGATCTTCTTCTCACCCGCGGCCACCAGGACCACGTCGAACCGGTCACCCGGCGAGCCTGCCGGGAACGGCCCCCGGAGGGGAGCCTGGCGGGGAGCCAGGCGGGCAGGCCGCGGGTTCGAGCCGTCGCGCTTGCGTCTCGGCCAGGGCAACGGAGCCTCCTACGGACGGTTGGAGCGGCGGTCCTGCTTTCCGGTGTCCGCGGCCTTGTCGTTGACAAGTCCCGCGCGGCGAAGGGCTTCGGCCATC
>DAHWEX010000685.1 GCA_027326205.1 Actinomycetota bacterium | reverse complement strand
CATGGCCGAGGCGCGCCGCCTGGGCACGCTGGAGATCTCCGAACTGCCCGACCAGGACTGCTGCACGCTGCTCACCCCGCGCCGCGCGGAGACCCGGGCGAAGATCGAGGACCTCCGCAAGATCGAGGGCCGCCTCGACGCGGACGAGCTCGCCGAGCAGCTGGCCGCGACCGCCCAGGAGTACCGTCCGGTCGCCTGAAGGCGCTAGGGGCCCGCAGACCAGGCTAGCGGGGCCCCGGCGCCGGCGCCGGGGTGAGCGTCCGGCCCACCAGGGGCGACAAGTGGTGCGCGACCGAGGCCAGTTCCCGCAGGTCCTGCTCGATGAGGGCCTGGGGGCCGTCGCAGCGGGCGGTCTCCGGGTGGGGATGGACGTCGACGATGATGCCGTCCGCGCCAACCGCGATCGCGGCCCGCGACAGCGGCAGCACCAGGTCGCGGCGGCCGCCGGAGTGCGACGGGTCCACGATCACCGGCAGGTGCGACAGCCGCTGCGCGATCGGGACCGCGCTGATGTCCAGCGTGTTCCGGGTCGCGCTCTCGAAGGTGCGGATGCCGCGCTCGCACAAGACGATGTCCAGGTTCCCGCGCTGGGCGATGTACTCGGCGGCCATGAGCCACTCCTCGATGGTGGCGGACAACCCGCGCTTGAGCATGACCGGTTTTCCGGCCGCGCCGACCGCCTGCAGGAGCGGGAAGTTCTGCATGTTCCGCGCGCCGACCTGCAGCATGTCCGCGTACGTCGTGACGAGGTCCACGTCCCGCTGGTCGACGACCTCGGTCACGACCGGCAGCCCGGTCTCCGCCCGGACGTCGGCGAGGATCTTCAGGCCCACTTCGCCGAGGCCCTGGAAGGCGTAGGGCGACGTCCGCTGCTTGAACGCGCCGCCGCGCAGCAGCGACGCGCCGGCCGCCCGCGCCATCCGGGCGGCGGCCAGGGTCTGCTCCGGCGTCTCCACCGCGCACGGCCCGGCGATCACGGTCAGCGTGTCGGGTCCGATCGGCACCCCCGCGACCCGGATAACCGACCGCTCGTGCCGGTGCTCCCTGCTGACCAGCTTGTACGGCACGGAGGTGCGCACGACGTCGGCCACGCCCGGCAGGCTGGGCAGGTTCAGGGTGGCGGCGAACCGCTCGATGTCACCGCTCAGCCCGATGATCGCGGCGAACTCGCCGCGGCTGACGAATGCCTCGCCGCCCGCCTCCTGCACCACGTTGACCACATGGTCCACCTCGGACGCGGTCGCTTCCGCGGCCATCACCACAACCATCGTCTGCTGCCCTGTTCTCTCCCGGGGGACGACCCCCGCACCCCCGGTGTCCCGGTGTCCCCGCCGCGCGGTTAGCCCGGTCGTCTTTCGCGCGGCGGCCGCCGCGCCGGCGTGGTCAGCCAGTTTCCGCGCGGAGCACTTTCAGCGTAGCGATGTCTCGCGCGTGGCCGGCCTTACCGCCCGGTGTTTCCGCGACGAACGAGGCATCGGGCAGCGCCGCGAGCAGTCGCCCGAAGGGCGCGATGCCGATCTTCCCGGCGCCGATCGTCTCGTGCCGGTCGCGCTTGGAGCCGCAGCCGAGCAGCGAGTCGTTGGCGTGCACCAGCCTCACCCGGCCGCCCGCGCCGGCGGCGGCAAGCTCGCCGAGCATCTGCGAGACCCCGCTGGCGTCGGTCAGGTCGTGGCCGGCGGCGAACAGGTGGCAGGTGTCCAGGCAGATCCCGGCCTTCGGGTGGAACTCAAGCGCCGCGAGGTACTCGGCTAGGTCGCCGGCCCGGGCGCACAGCATCTGCCCCTGCCCCGCCATCGGCTCGAACAGCAGGTCGGGGTCGTCGTCGCCGAGCTTGTCGAGCAGCGGCAGCGTGATCTCCCCGACTTGCCGCAGCGCCCGGTCGCGGTCCCAGCCTGTCGCGGACCCGGTGTGCACTACCACGCCCCGCGCGCCGATCTCACCGCCCCGCCGCAGCGCGTGCGCGACCGCGTCGGCCGACTTCCCGGCGACCTCCGGGTTCCCCGAGCCCAGGTTGACCATGTAGGTGGCGTGGATGAACACCGGGATCCCGGCCTCGCGCAGTCGGGCGTCCTGTGCCGCGGAACCGGGCCCCGCGGCCCAGCCCCGGGGGTTGGACACGAAGACCTGGATCACCTCGGCACCGACCGCGGCCGCGCACGACAGCCCGCCGGTCGCGAGGCCGCCGGTCACGGTCGCGTGCGAGCCGATCAGCGGCACCTAGAAACCGCCCCAGCCGCACTGGAGGGTGATGGGCGTGCCGGCGGCCACCGTCTGCCCGGCCGCGGGGTTGGTGCTGTAGGCCTGGTTCTTCTGGAACCAGCCCCGCTGCTGCGTGACGTTGGTGAACCCGGCCTGCTGCAGTTGCTGCTTTGCCTGGTTGCAGTTCTGCCCGG
>DAHWEX010000684.1 GCA_027326205.1 Actinomycetota bacterium | reverse complement strand
ACCGCCACCCAGGCGGTCGCGGCGCAGCTCGGCCACGCGGGGCAGTTCCTGCTGGTTCCGGCGAACGACGCCTTCGTCACCGCCATGCGGGTTACCACGGCGGTCGCGGCGGTCCTCGCCGTGATCGGCGGGCTCGCGGTGCTGCGCTGGACGCCGGCGCTCAAGCGGCCCTCCGTCGACGAGATCGACGAGCTGATCGCCGCCGAGGTGGCGGCGGCCGAGCGCGACCTGGAGGTCGCCGCCGAGGTTGCCGCCGAGGTTGCCGCCGCCGAGCGCGACCTGGCGGCCGCCGCACTGCCTGACCGGCAGGAGATGCCGGGCCGGCAGGAGATGTCCGACTGGTAAGGGCGGTAACGACGGCCGAGCCCTTCTCATCCTCCGTGAACTTCCCGGGCTTCTTGCCGCTCCAGGAAGCCAAGCCGGCCAAGATCGTCGGGATGAGAAGGGCTCGCCGCGTTTCGCGGCGCGATCCGCGGCGATCACGAACGGAGGAGGATACGCATCATGCGCACTCATGACAACGACGTCAGCGGCGACACGGAGCGCGCGGCGGCTGCGCGCGGGCTCACCGCCGCCCCCGCCCCGGGTGCCTGGTGCCTGACCTCCGGCGGCGCGGACGCCGTCGGCCCGCAGGCCGGCGGCGCGGACCACGCGGCTGCCACGGAAGGCGCCCGGCGCCCGGGCCGGCCGCGCAGCGAGCGGGCCGAGCAGGCCATCCTGGACGCCGCGATCGAGGCGGTAGGCGAGAACGGCATCGACGGCGTGAGCTGCGAGGACGTGGCCGCCCGTGCCGGAGTCGGCAAGGCGACGCTCTACCGCCGGTGGGCGGGCAAGGAAGACCTGCTGATCGCGGCCTTCGCCGCGATGAAGCGGCGGCTGCCGCAGCCGCGCGGCGAGTCGGTGCGCGAGGACCTGATCGCGCTGCTCACCGTCGTCGCCGCGGACAACGACGACCCGCGCTTCGCGCAGCAGTACGCGCTGCTGCACGGCGCGGGGGAGCGGTACCCGCGGCTCGTGGCCCGGTACCGGGCAGAGATCGTCGAGCCGCGCCGCGAGCTCGTCCGGATGGTCCTGCGGCGTGGCCTCGCGAACGGCGAGCTTCGCCAGGACACCGACGTCGAGGTGGCGATGCTCCTGCTGACCGGCGCGGTCATGGCCCGGGGCAAGCACGATCCCTCCCCGGCGGCGCCCGGCTTCGCGGCCCGCGCGGTCGACGAGCTGCTGCGGGGCATCGCGACGGGGTAACTCCCGCCTCCCCGGGGTAAAGGCGATCACGGCCGGCCGAAGCGCAGTTCGCGTTTCACGGAAACTCGGCGGCGCGAATTCCCGGGCCACGCAAATGCGTGAAGGAAATGCGTGACGGATTTCTGGTGAGATGTCCCGTGCATTTTCCAGCGCCAGTTTCTCGGTATACGCATAGAAGCTGACGGGGCGTATGCTCTGCCTCGTGACACAGTTGCCGAACGGCATCGACACCAGTGTCCCGCACCCGGCCCGCGTCTATGACTACTGGCTCGGCGGTAAGGACAACTTCGCGGCCGACCGCCGGGCCGCCGAAGCCGGCTATAAGGCATTTCCCGGCGTGGTTCAGGCCGCCCACGCCAACCGGGCATTCCTGGGCCGGGTCGTCCGCTACCTGGTCGCGGAGACGGGCATCAGGCAGTTCCTCGATGTCGGCTCCGGACTGCCGGCGGCGAGCAACACGCACGAGATCGCGCAGGAGAAGGCACCGGAGTCCCGGGTCGTCTACGTGGACATCGACCCGGTGGTGGTCGCGCACGCCCGCGTCCTGCTCCGGTCCGCGCCGGAAGGCAAGACCGACTTCCTCCAGGCCGATGCCCGCGACCCGGCGTCGGTCCTCGCCCAGGCGGCCGCGGCCCTGGACTTCGACCAGCCGGTCGCCGTCCTCCTCCTCGGGGTGCTGCACGACTACCCGGACGACGCCCAGGTCGCCGGGGTCACCGGGGCGTTCGCCGCCGCTCTCGCCCCGGGCAGTTGCCTCGCGGTCTCGCACCTGGCCGGCGACATCCAGCCGGAGACGGTGCTCAGGTTCGCGCTCACGATGGGCGCACACGGCCTGCCGCCGGGCGCGCTGCGCAGCCGCGACCAGGTCGCCGCCCTCTTCGCCGGCCTCGACCTGGTCGACCCCGGCGTGGTGCCCGTGTCGCGGTGGCACCCGGACACCGACCAGGAGGCCGCCGCCCTCATCCCCGTCTGGGGCGCGGTGGCACGCAAGCCAGGCCGCGAGCCGGCCGCCGAGCGCCGCTAGCGCGGCACGGACTCCCGCCAGCGGCTCGTGATCGGCAGGCGGCGGTCGCGGCCGAAGTTCTTCTGGCTGATCTTCGGGCCCGGCGGGTACTGACGGCGCTTGTACTCGGCCAGGTCGACGAGCCGGATCACCCGGGTGACGAGCGCCGGGTCGTGCCCGGCCGCGATCAGCTCCGCCGACCCCATGTCCTTCTCGACGTAGTCGTCGAGCAGCCGGTCGAGCACCTCGTAGTCCGGCAGCGAGTCGGTGTCGAGCTGCCCGGGGGCCAGCTCCGCCGACGGCGGCTTCTCGATCGAGTTGACCGGGATCGGGGGAGTGCGGCCAAGCCGTTCGGCCTCGGCGTTGCGCCACCGGGACAGCGCCCAGACGAGGGTCTTCGGCACGTCCTTGATCGGTGCGAACCCGCCGGCCGAATCGCCGTAGAGGGTCGAGTAGCCGGTGGCGATCTCGCTCTTGTTGCCGGTGGTCAGCACGAGGTGCCCCTCGTTGTTGGAGACCGCCATGTTGATCACCCCGCGCACCCGGGACTGCAGGTTCTCCGCGGGCAGCCCGGCCACGGGGAAGTCCCCGAGCCCGTCACGGAAGGCCTCCACGATCGCCTGGATCGGAACAGTCCGCGCGTGGATTCCCTGCCGCTCGACGAGGTCCTCGGCGTCGGTCACCGAGTGGTCGGACGACCACTTGCTCGGCATCATGATCACGTGCACGCGCTCCGGCCCGACCGCGTCGGCCGCGATCGTGGCGACCAGGGCCGAGTCGATCCCGCCGGACAGCGCGAGCAGCACCGAGCGGAACCCGTTCTTCCGCACGTAGTCCGCCGTGCCGAGCACGAGCGCGGCGTATACCTCGGCGAGGTCGTCCAGCCGGGGCCAGCACGGCCCGGCCCCGCCCGCGCCGTCGTCGCCCGTGCCGGCCCCGCCCGCGGCCGGCCGGAACCCGGCCCGGTCCGGTGCGCTCCCGGTGTCCGCCAGGCCCCCGCGCGGGGTCAGCGGGATGTCCGGCAGCGATACCCGCTCGATGGTGATCACGGTTCCGTCGCCGGCGTCCACCGCCTCGCCGACCCCCGATGACTCCGGCAGGGAGCCCCCGGGCGTCGGCTGGATGTCCCGGCGGTCCGGCACCTCCCCCGGTCCCGCCTCCGCCGCGACCGGTGGCAGTTCCAGGTCGGCGACGACCAGCGCCTCCTCGAACTGCGGCCCGCGCGCGAGCAGCTCCCCGGTGGCCGACACGAGGATCGAGTCCCCGTCGAACACGAGCTCGTCCTGCCCGCCGACCAGGTTGCAGTAGGCGAGGGCCGCCCCCGCCTCCCGGGCCCGCCGCCGCACCAGGTCGAGCCGGACGTCGTCCTTGCCCCGCTCGTACGGCGACGCGTTCGGCACCACGAGCAGTGACGCGCCCGCGTGGGCGCAGACCGCCACCGGTCCGCCGTCCTGCCACAGGTCCTCGCAGATGGCGACCGCGACATCGACCTCGCCGCTCCCTGGCACGGGCAGCCGGAACACCGGCAGCGTGTCACCAGGCACGAAGTACCGGAACTCGTCGAAGACGCCGTAGTTCGGCAGGTGATGCTTCGCGGACGTGATGACGACCCGCCCGCCGTGCAGCACGGCGGCGGCGTCGAGCGGCGCCCCGGCCGGCACCCCTGTCCGCGGCGCGAGCCCGGCCCGCCGGTCCAGGTAGCCCACGACGACGGCGACCCCGCCGAGCCCGGCGGCGTCCAGTCGCCCCGCGGTGTCCCGCACCGCCGCGATCGACGCCTCGACGAACGACGCCCGCAGCGCCAGGTCCTCCACCGGGTACCCGGTCAGCGCCATCTCCGGGAACACGACGACCCGCGCCCCCCGCGCGGCCGCCCGCCGCGTCCACTCGACGATGATCTCGGCGTTCCCCGCCAGATCCCCAACAGTAGCGTTCACTTGCGCAAGGGCAACACGAAGAAGAGGCACCCCTTTAGCTTAGGTCGCCCCCGCGTCCCGCCCCCGCGCGTCCCCGGACGGCCGGGTTTTCGTGCCGCCCGGAACTTCGACGGCACGTTGGTCGTTCCCCAGGCAACGCCGTCATCGGTATTGGTCCGCTGTCGAAAATGGCCGCTCGCGTCAGTCCATCCCCGGATCGCCTTTCGCGAAAGCGCCTGTATCACGGAAAAGCCGCGCGAACCATTCCGCCTGGCATATCGTCACTCCAGGTAGACCACGCGACATGAGGTGACGCATGCGGACACACCTCTCCGGCGTGACGGGGGCAACACGCGTGATTGCGCAGCGCGCTGCCTGGCGTTCCCGCTGGCTAGAGCCGAGCGCGCTCGCGCTGATCACGATCGTGCTCTACGACTGCCTGGATCGCAGGTACGACCAGGCGCCGATGCTGGCGCCGCTGCTTGCCGTGCCGCCAGCGCTGGCCGGAATCGGCGCGTCCACGGTGCGCAGGCCCGTGGTCTACGGCGCCGTCAGCCTACTGGCGACGATCGCCATCGCGCTGAAGCCCACCGAGTACGCGCCCTGGCTACCGGGCGCGACCATGTTCACCGTCGGCGTCATCACGGTGATCGCCACGGCGGGCACGGCCGTCAGCATACGGCAGGAGCGGCGGATCGCCGCCATGAAGTCCGTCGCGGAGGCGGCGCAGCGCGCGGTGCTCCGGCCGCCGCCCCCGCGCATCGGCCCCCTCGGCTTCGACGTCGTGTACCTCGCCGCCGCGGCGGAGGCGAAGGTGGGCGGCGACCTCTACGAGGCCGTCGCCACGGTGGACCACGGCATCCGGGTGATCATGGGCGACGTGCGCGGCAAGGGCCTGGGCGCGGTCGAGCTCGCGGCGGATGTCCTCGGCATGTTCCGCGAACTGGCCCACGACGCCGGCTCCCTCGCCGAGCTGGCGACCCGGCTGGACACGGGGCTCAGCCGGGACCTGGGCAGGCACGAGGAGTTCGTCACCGCGCTGCTCGCCGAGATCGACCCGGAATCGGGCCACACCACGATCTTCAACTGCGGCCACCCGGCGCCGCTGCTGATTCAGGGCGGCGGCGCCGACGCCGCCCTGGTGACGCTCAAGGAGGTCCCCGTGCCGGCGCCACCGCTCGGCCTGCTCGCCCTGGGCGACCGCTCCGCCGCGCAGGCCTGCTTCACGCTGGAGCCGGGCGACCAGTTGCTCCTCTATACCGACGGCGTCACCGAGGCCAGGGACGCCAGGCGCGCGTTCTACCCGCTGCCCGACCGGGTCGCCGCCCTCAGCGCCAAGACGACGCTCCCGGTCCAGGCGGCCAGCGCGGCGAGCCGGGCGGCCCGCATGCTGGCCTCCGCCGCCCCCGACGGCACCGCCCGTCCGTGCCTGCTCGACCTCATCCGCGCCGACCTGCTCAAGCACGTCGGCTCGCCCCTCGACGACGACGCGGCCCTCCTCCTGGTCAACGCCCCGGAAAGCTGGCCAGCCGCCCGAGCCTCCGCGATCCCCGCCCGGAGCGGCGCCGCGAGCTGAAGGATCGCTACGACAACGAGATCGACGACAGGTCGTCTTCTTAGCCGGTCGTGCGGTATTTAGTGGGTATGCGGATGCACCTACGCGGCGGTGCCCGCGAGCAGACCGGGACGCGCCACCGGAACCCCTGGGCTGCGCGCTGGCTGGAGCTGGCGACGTTCGCCGCGGCGGTCGCCGCCACGGTCGTCTGCCTTACCCGTGCCTGGGCGAGCCCGCTGGAACTGACCCCGCTCCTCGCGGTCCCGCCGGCCCTGGCCGGCATCGGCGCGAGCGGCGCCAGGCGGCCCCTCGGCTACGGCGTCGTCGCCCTGGCGGCCGCCGCCGTCATCGACGCGGTCCTGCGCGGCGGCATCACGGTCACCTCGGGCGCGCACGAGCTGCCGCTGGCCGCCGCCGGGGCGGTCGCGGCCACCACGCTCGTCAGCGTCGCGGGCGTCAAGGTCGGCGGCGGGAAGGCGACCGCCGACGCCGAGCAGCACGAGCAGCAGATCGCCAACGTCGCCTCCGTCGCCGAGGCCGCGCAGCGGGCCGTCCTGCGGCCGCTGCCCGAGCAGCTTGGCCCGCTGCGGCTCGGCGTCGTCTACCTGGCCGCCGCCGCCGAGGCGCGGGTCGGCGGCGACCTCTACGAGGTCGCGAGCACCGCCGGCAACGGCATCCGCCTGATCATCGGCGACGTCCGGGGCAAGGGCCTGGGCGCGGTCGAGGTGGCCGCGGACATCATCGGCCGGTTCCGCGAGGTGGCGCACGGCGTCGGCACGCTCAACGAGGTCGCGCACCGCCTCGACGCCGGCCTGTCGCGCCGCTGGGGCCAGTACGAAGAGTTCGTGACCGCGCTGCTCGCCGAGATCGACCCGGACCGCGGCAAGCTGACCATCCTCAACTGCGGTCACCCGCCGCCCATCCTCATCTCGCCGGAGGACGGCGTCACCGTGCTCGAGGTCCGCGCCCCCGCGCCGCCGCTCGGCCTCATCACGCTCGGCAGCGACGCGGGCGCGAAGGAGGTTTACGCCTTCAAGCCCAACGACCAACTGCTCCTCTACACCGACGGCGTCACCGAGGCCCGCGACGCGAACAGGGAGTTCTACCCGCTGGACGAACGGGTCAGGCTCCTCGCGCCCAAGGCGGGGCCCAGGCTGACGCGCACCGGCAAGCTCCGCGCCAACGGCAGCGCGCCGACCCTGCTCGACCTGGTGCGCGACGACCTGCTGCGGTACGTCGGCGCGCCGCCGGACGACGACGCGGCCCTGCTGCTGATCAGGGCCCCCGCGGCCTGGCCGGGGGCGCGGACTCCGGTTCCGCCGATCACCCGAACGTAACCGGCGGGAAACGCATCCGCGGGCCGGCCCGGGTAGCGTGGCGTAACCGGCGGCGTCAGCTTTGGGCCAACCGCCGACGCAGCGACAGCCACAAGCGTTTAAGGTGATACCCGTGGACAGGCAGGAAGAATTCGTGCTTCGCACGCTCGAAGAGCGGGACATTCGCTTTGTCCGGCTCTGGTTCACCGACGTGCTCGGCTCACTCAAGTCCGTCGCCGTCGCGCCCGCAGAGCTTGAGGGCGCGTTCGCGGACGGCATCGGCTTCGACGGCTCGGCGATCGAGGGCTTCGCCCGCGTGCACGAGTCCGACATGATCGCGCGGCCGGACCCGTCGACGTTCCAGTTGCTGCCCTGGCGGGGTGAGTACCCCGGCGTGGCCCGCATGTTCTGCGACATCCTGATGCCGGACGGCTCGCCGAGCTATGCCGACCCGCGGTGGGTGCTCAAGCGGAACCTGTCGAAGGCCAGCGAGATGGGCTTCACGTTCTACACGCACCCGGAGATCGAGTTCTTCCTGCTCCGCGAGCGTCCCGAGGTCGGCTCGGTCCCGGTCCCCGTCGACTCAGGCGGCTACTACGACCACACGCCGCACAGCATCGCCCACGACTTCCGCCGCACGAGCATCACCATGCTCGAGGCGATGGGGATCTCCGTCGAGTACAGCCACCACGAGAGCGCTCCCGGCCAGCAGGAGATCGACCTGCGCTACGCCGACGCGCTCACCACGGCGGACAACATCATGAGCTTCCGCCTCGTGATGAAGGAAGTCGCGCTGGAGCAGGGCGTGTGGGCCACGTTCATGCCCAAGCCGTTCACCGAGTACCCCGGCTCCGGCATGCACACCCACATCTCGCTCTTCGAGGGCGACCAGAACGCGTTCTACGAGGCCGGCGCCGAGTACCAGCTCTCCAAGACGGCCCGCGCCTTTATCGCCGGCCTGCTGCGGCACGCCCAGGAAATCACCGCGGTCTGCAACCAGTGGGTCAACTCCTACAAGCGCCTGTGGGGCGGCGAGGAGCGCATCGCTGGCGCGGGCGGCGAGGCGCCGGCCTACGTCTGCTGGGGCCACAACAACCGCTCGGCGCTGGTCCGCGTGCCCATGTACAAGCCGCAGAAGGGCAACTCGACGCGGCTGGAGTTCCGCTCGATCGACGCGGCCTGCAACCCGTACCTGGCCTTCTCGGTCATGCTCGCGGCGGGTCTCAAGGGCATAGAGAAGGACTACGAGCTCCCCCCGGGCGCGGAAGACGACGTCTGGGCGCTGACCAGCGCCGAGCGCCGCGCCATGGGCATCAAGCCGCTCCCGGCGAACCTGGACGAGGCGATCAGGGTCATGGAGCAGAGCGACCTGGTCGCCGAGGCCCTGGGCGAGCACGTCTTCGACTTCTTCCTCCGCAACAAGCGCGAGGAATGGGCCGACTACCGCCGCCAGGTCAGCCGCTTCGAACTGGACCGCTACCTCCCGATGCTCTAACCGGAGCCGAATAGTCAGTGAGGGTCCACGTTCCGGCCTTCTACCAGCTGGGGTGCCGCATACCACGGCATATCGGGCGGGGGAAAATAGCCTCAGCCGATAGAAAGTGGCCCGCCCGCCCGGAGCCTCGCGCGATTCACGTCTTTACGCGCGAGCGGGCGCGACATAAGCCGTGAACCGGACGTGATCATGGGCCGCTGGTGCGCAAAGACGGATGATCATGGGCCGCTCGTACGCAAAGACCGCCGGGTTCCTGCCGGGCGGGAAAGGCGGATGATGGATCTTCGTGGCTGACACAGGACCCGTTGCCCCGGGAACAGGCTGGCCGGGGGATCCGGCGACCGCCGCCACCCCCGTGGCCCACGATGCGCCGGAGGTCGCCAAGCTCGCCGCCGGAGCCGGCGACTTGGACGACCTCATCGCGCGACAGTCGGTGTGCCGGGCGTGCCCGCGCCTGGTGACCTGGCGCGAAGAGGTCGCGCGGGTCCGCCGCAAGTCCTTCATCGACGAGCCGTACTGGGGCCGCCCGATCCCGGGCTGGGGCGACCCGGCGCCGGGCATCCTCATCCTGGGCCTCGCGCCCGCCGCGCACGGGGGCAACCGGACCGGCCGGGTCTTCACCGGCGACCGCAGCGGCGACTTCCTGTTCGCCTCGCTGTACCGGGTCGGCCTGGCCAGCCAGCCCACGAGCGTCACCGCCGGCGACGGCCTGCGACTGGCCGGCGCGCGCATGGTCGCCGCGGTGCGCTGCGCCCCGCCGGAAAACAAGCCGACCCCCGAGGAGCGCGACACCTGCGCACCCTGGCTCGCCGAAGAGTTCCGCCTGGTCGCCGCCACGCTCCGGGTCGTCGTCTGCCTCGGGGGCTTCGCCTGGCACGCGCTGTGGCCGGTCCTCGCCAGATCCGGCTACCAGGTCCCGCGGCCGCGGCCCGCGTTCGGCCACGGCGCGGAGGTAACGGTCACCGTCCCCGGCCAGGCGCCGCTGCTCCTGCTCGGCTGCTACCACCCGAGCCAGCAGAACACGTTCACCGGCCGGATCACCGGCGACATGGCCGACGCCATCTTCCGCCGCGCGAAGTCCTGGGCCGCCGCCAACTCCTGATAACAGCAACAGGCGCGGAGCGCTGAACGCCGGGCAGGGCTAGGAGCAACGCCGGGCAGGGCTAGGAGCGGAGCGCTCAGCGCAGGGGGACCTGGTGCAGCGGCTCCTGGCCGAAGGCGGTGAAGTCCGCCGTGCGCAGGACCGGGCCCGACGTAGCCACGTTCGTAGGCGTCGGCTCAGCGGTAAGGGGGCACCGCGATCGGCACCCGCGCCCGCGATCGGCGCCCGCGCCCGCGATCGGCGGTGATCTAGTTCGCCGCCTAGTCCTCATGGTGATAGCCCGTTCGGGGGGCAACACTGA
>DAHWEX010000674.1 GCA_027326205.1 Actinomycetota bacterium | reverse complement strand
TGCAGCCGGTCGGCGAGCTTGATGACCAGGACGCGGATGTCCCGGGACATCGCGACGACCATCTTGCGGACCGTCTCGGCCTCGGCGGAGGCACCGTACTTGACCTTGTCCAGCTTGGTAACGCCGTCGACCAGGGCCGCGACGTCCTCGCCGAAGTCGCTGCGCAGCTCGCCCAGCGTGTAGGGGGTGTCCTCGACGGTGTCGTGCAGCAGCGCCGCGCAGATCGTCTCGGTGTTCATGCCGAGCTCGGCGAGGATCGTGGCCACCGCGAGCGGGTGGGTGATGTACGGGTCGCCGGACTTGCGCTTCTGGTCTTTGTGCCAGTGCGCGGCGACCGTGTAGGCCCGCTCCACCGTCCGCACGTCGGCCTTCGGGTGGTGCGCGCGGATGGTCTTGATCAGCGGTTCGAGGACAGGGTTCACGCCGGACCCCCGCTGTGCTCCGAGCCGTGCCAGGCGGCGGCGGACGCCTGCGCCTGGCGCGGCGGGCTGCGCCGCAGGCGGCAGCCCCTGACGAGTTGGGCGGGCCGGACGCTCGGGGCGGTCCGGCTCTGCCGTTGGTGAATCTTCCGGCCTGGGCGGCACCTGGAGGTTGCCGGGCGTGCCAGCCTGCGGCCTGGTCGCCGTTTCCTGGTCCGTCTCGCCGCGGCCTTGCCCGTCAAGCTGGGCGCGGTCCGCCGATTCCCCGATCCGGGCAGCCCCCTCGGCGCCGGCCGTGGCGGTCGTCATTACATCACCGGCCACTAGCGCTCCTCGCATCTGCCAGGACATCAGTCTACTTACGGTTGTTAACTTCCGGGTAGAGTCCTGGCATTCCGCAGTTCAGCGAGCGGCCGGCGCCGGCGTCAGACTACGAGGAGTGAGCGGACCTCCAGGTCGGGGATCGCCTCGCGGCCCTTGAGGAACGACAGTTCCATCAGGACCGCGACTCCGACGACGCGGGCGCCCGCCCGCTGGATGAGGGAGGCCGTGGCGCGGGCGGTGCCGCCGGTGGCGAGCACGTCGTCGACGATCAGCACCTCGTCGCCCGGCGCGAAGGCGTCCTGGTGAACCTCGAGCGTGGCGCTGCCGTACTCCAGGTCGTACTCCTGGGCGAAGGTCCGCGCGGGCAGCTTGCCCTTCTTGCGGACCGGGACGAACCCGGCCCTGATCTCGTAGGCGACCGGGGCGGCGAGGATGAACCCGCGCGCCTCGATGCCGACCACCTTGTCCGCCGGCCCGAACAGGGCCGCCATGGCCTCGATGACGTCGCCGAACGCGTCGGCCTCGCCGAGCAGCGGCGTGATGTCCTTGAACAGCACGCCGGGCTGCGGGTAGTCGGGCACGTCGCGGACGTGCGCGGTGACCCGGGCCTCGATGTCCGGCCCCGTGTTATCCAGCACTGGCGGCTACCGCCTCTTCCTCTTGGCGCCGGCCTTGGCACCGCGCTGCGCGCTTCCGGTAACCCGCTGCTGCCGGACGACCGGCCGGGACGCCGGGGTGGCCGCCGAGGCGGGGACCGTCACGTCGGCGTCGCCCTCCATCTCGGTCGCCTCGTCCAGGTCGTCTAGGTCGCCCGGCGGGTCTGACTCGGTGACCGTATCCACGGGGCGGCCGGCCAGGGGGCCCGCCGCCGTGGCGCCGGCGGCGGTGGCGCCGCCCGCCTCCGCGGCGCGACGGCCGCCGGCCACGCGGCGGCTCACCTTGGCCGCCAGGTCCTTGTACCTCGAGTCGCGCTCCTTGAGGTCGGCGAGGACCGGGGTCGCGATGAAGATCGAGGAGTACGTGCCGGACAGCATGCCGACGAACAGCACGAGGGACAGGTCCTTCAGCGTGCCCGCGCCGAGCAGGCCCGCGCCGACGAACAGGATCGACGCGACCGGCAGGAGCGCGGTCAGCGACGTGTTCATCGACCGGACCAGGGTCTGGTTGAGCGCCAGGTTGGCGGCGTCGCTGTACGTTGACCGCTGGCTGGTCAGCAGGCCGGCGGTATTCTCCCGGACCTTGTCGAAGACGACCACGGTGTCGTAGAGCGAGTAACCGAGGATCGTCAGCAGGCCGATCACGGAGGTCGGGCTGACCGAGAACCCGGTCAGCGCGTACACGCCGACCGTGATCAGGATGTCGTGGAGCAGGGCGGTGAACGCGGCCACGGCCATCCGCCACTCGAACGCCGCGGACAGGTAGATCACGATCACGATGAGGAAGATGATCAGCGCCTCGAAGGCCTTGGAGGTGATCTGGCCGCCCCAGGTCGCGCCGACGATGTCGATGACCATGTTCTTCGGCAGGATGTTGAACTGAGTCTCCAGGTGGGAGGCGACGTTCTGTGCCACTGCCGAGGTCAGCGTGCCGGTCTGGACCACCCACTGGTGGCCGATGAGCGGGCTGCTGGTGGACTGCACGGTGGCGCCGACGCCGCCCGCCGCGTTGACCACCCGGGAGACCGCGTCCTGGCTGGTCGATGAGCTGGCCGGGAAGGTGAAGCTCGTCCCGCCGGTGAACTCCTGGGAGAAGTTCAGCCCGCGTATCAGCAGGGCCGCCACGCTCACCAGCAGGATCACACCGGAGATCGCGTACCACAGCCGCTGGCGCCCGACGAAGTTGACCGATACCTCGCCCCGGTACAGTCGCCCGGCGATGCCGCCGCCGCGTGCCATCATGCCTCCTTCGAGGTCGAGGAGTCAGCGGAGGAGTCGCCGAGGGGCCGCCGCGGCGTGGTCCGCTGCGTGCGGACCGTGCGCCGGGTCGAGGACCGCCAGCGCGCCTTGGCGCCTAGTCGTTCGGGATCGAGTCCGGACCATTTGTTTCCGCTGGAGAAGAACTTCGTCCCGGCGAGAATGGTCACCATCGGCTTGGTGAACAGGAACACCACGATCACGTCGATGAGCGTGGTCAGGCCGAGCGTGTAAGCGAAGCCCTGCACGTCGCTGACCGCGAAGTGGTACAGCAGCAGCGCGGCGATGAACGAGACCGTGTCGGAGACCAGGATCGTGCGCCTGGCCCGCCTCCAGCCGGCCTCGACGGCGGGGCGGAGCGTCTTGCCGTCCCGCACCTCGTCACGGAGGCGCTCGAAGTACACGATGAACGAGTCCGCCGTGATGCCGATCGCCACCACGAGGCCGGCGATCGCCGACAGCGACATGGTGAAGTTCTGGTACAGGCTGAGCAGCACCACCGACAGGTAGGCGAGCAGCGCCGCGATCAGCAGGCTGGACACCGACACGATGCCGAGGCCCCGGTAGTAATAGAAGAGGTAGACGATCACCAGGACCAGGCCGAGGACGCCGGCGATCAGGCCCGCGGTCAGCGAGCTGCGGCCGGTCTGCGCGGAGATCGACTGGACATCCTGCTGGGTGAATTCCAGCGGCAGCTGGCCGTACTTGAGGACGTTGGTGAGCTGCGTCGCCTGGGCCTCGGTGAAGCCGGCCGGCTGTGGTCCCTGGATCATGAACGAGCCGGAGGTGAGCGGCGCCTGGGTCTGCGGCGCCTCCTGCACGTCGCCGTCGAGCACGACCGCCGTCTCGTCGAGCACGGAGTCGGCCGCGTTGCCGGTGCTTATCCCCGGGAAGTAGGTGTTGTACTGCTTCGTGGTCAGCGCGCCGAACGCCGCGGAGGCCTTGCTGTTCAGCGTGATGTTGACGACCCACTGCGTGCTGTTCGACTGGATGGCGGCGGACACGCCGGTGAGGTCGGTGCCCTCGAAGACGGCCGGGCCGAGCACGTACTTGCCACCGCTGGGGTCGCAGGAGACGGTCTGGCTCGTCAGGTTGTCCCACTGGTCGGCGGAGTCGGTGTACCCGACGGAGCCCTTCCAGCTGTTGTCTACCGTCGTCGAGTTGGCGCCGGGGTGGCACACCAGCTTGTTGAACAGCTTCTGGGTGGCCGCGTTCACCAGGGACGCGTCACCGCTGGCACTTTGCACCGCGGTCGTCGGCGCGGCGCTCGCCGACGCGCTGGCCCAGGCCGTCGGGGTGGCGCTCGCCTTCGCGGTGGCCGTGGCGGTGGCCTTCGCGGCCGCGGTCGCGGTCCCGGTGGCCGTGGCGGCCGGCGTGGCCGAGGAGCCGGCGAGCGCGGCGGACTCGGCCTGGGCCGAGGCCTTGGGGCTGGCGGTCGACGCGGCGGCCGCACTGGTGGAGGCCGTGGGCTTGCTCGTCGCCGTGGCCGACGGGCTCGCCGATCCGGTCGCCGAGGCCTTCGGGCTGGCGCTCGACGAGGCGGCCGGCACCGGGGCCTGGTACGCCTGGTAGAGCAGCACCTGCCGGAAGGCCAGCTTGGCGGTGGTGCTGACCAGGTTGAGCACGGCCTGCGGGGGCTTGCCCGGCACGGTCACGCTGAGCAGGTCGGAGCCGATCTGCTGCACCTGAGCGCCGGAGTTGCCGGTTCCGTTGACGCGGGCCTCAAGCACGGAGATCGCGTGCTGCATCGCGGCGGCTGACGGCGCGCCCTTCTGGGTGTGCGCCTGGAGCACCACCTCGGTGCCGCTGGACAGGTCGAGCCCGAGGCCGACCTTGAACCTGCTTTGCCAGTCGCTGGGGCTGAACGTCTGCTTGGCCGTGATCGAGAACAGCATGATCAGGACCAGGACGGCCAGCGCGGCCAGCGCACGGCCAGGGTGCGAGCCGCTTCTGCTTGGGGGAGCCACTTGTCGCCTGCCTCTTGAGCTACGCGTCCGGTGCCGGGCTGGCGCCCGTTAGTCTTTCTTGGTGCCGGTGGCCTGCTCGTACGCCGTCTCCTGGGCGTCGGCGGCATCCGGCTCTGGGGTGTCGCCGGCGATGTCGCCGACCGTGTCCGCGGGGTAGTCCTCGGCGGGTGCCTCGTCCTGCGCCGGCTCGTCCACCGTGTCCGGCGTGCTCACCACGTTCATGATGGCGCGCTTCATGTAGCGCACCTCCGTGCCGGGAGCGACCTCGAGGATCACGTCGTCGCCGTCCACCTCCACCACCGTGGCGTACATGCCAGCGGTGGTGACCACGCGGGCACCGGGCTGGAGGGTGTTGGCCTGCTGCTGGGCCTGCTGCTTGCGGCGCTGCTGCGG
>DAHWEX010000666.1 GCA_027326205.1 Actinomycetota bacterium | reverse complement strand
GGCCGGGCCGGGCGGGGTGGCGCTGCTCAGCCGCTCATGCCGGGCGCGCGGGAAATGCCACTCCGCCAGCAGCGGCGTCACGTAGCATGCGATACCGCCGTACCCGCCGGCGTCTGTCGCGTCGATGTCGCGCGGCGCGCTCCACAACGGCCACTGGCCGTCTGCTTGCAAGTCCCGCATCTCACTCGCTCCGGTTCTCGCGTGCTTTTTGTGATTTTCGCATGGCCCGGACGCTAAGTTTGTCGCTTTGCCGATGCCTGCGGTCCAACCTGGCATGAGGTCAACGAACAGTCGGCGGTTCGCCGCCGCGAGACGGAGGCAGCGTGGATGACGTGCCGGCGGTCCCGCCCGGGGACGCACGTGGTGATGCCCCAGGGGGACGCGCGGCTAACCTCACCGCGCTGCGCGAGCGCGCTATGGCGGGGGAGATCAGCGTCTCCGAGTACCATGCCGCGTGCTACAAGGTCGTCAGCGGTTACGCGTACCGCAACAGCCGCGCTTACCTCGACAGGGACGCTTATGACGCGCAGGACATCGTGCAGGAGACGATGACCAAGGCGGTGCAGCGCTACGGCACGTTCATCGACCGTCACGTCGAAGATCCCGGCAACACGGTCGGCAACGTCAACGGCGTCCTGCTCGCCATCGCGAGGAACCTGCTCGCGGACCACAACCCCCGCATGGCGGAGCCGGCTCCGGGCCCGGAGCCGGCTCCGGGCCGCCCGGGCGAACGGCCGCCGCGCCGGCAGCAGAGCGGGGAAGCCGGGAAACGGCCCGTCCCGTTCGACGACGTGTGGCACCAGGGCGACTTCGGCCAGGGCTTCGCGGCTCCGCAGTCTCGTGCGTACCGCGACGAGGCGGTCCTGGCACAGGCGCGTCAGCAGGCTCGCCGCCAGTTGCACAAGCTCATCGAGCGGGCCAGGAGCCCGAGGGCGTGCCCTTTCCACATGACGAGCAAGGCCGGCTGCCCGTACGGAGGCCAGGTCCTCAGCCTGATCGGCGAGCTCATCAACCGCGACATCGAGCGCGAGGAGCCGGCCGTGAGCGAGCGCTTGCGGGATCTCGGCCGGCAGCTTGGCCTGTCAAGCAAGGACAACGAGGTCCGGCGGCAACTCACCGGGTGCTTTGACTGGTGGAGCTATCAAGCCTTCCGCGGAACCGTGATCGACCAGCCACGCGGTGGCGGCGACCGGATCCGGATGCCGCTGATCGGCTGGCTGATCGCCGGCAAGAAGGCGGAAGGCGCGTGGGACTCCAGCGCCTGCCCGAAACGAGGGGCTCAGATGATCCTGGCCACTGACCCGGAAGAGTTCGAGCGGCTGCTCGCGCAGTTCGGCCGGGCGGACGTTTACGAGTTTCTGATGAGGAAGGCCGGCTGATGGTTGCGCAGTGGGAGCAGCGGGAGATGCGGATCGAGTTCGAGGAAACCGTCGGCTGGGTGATCTCCGGCGTCGCCCCCGGCCCCGCCGGCACGGTGTCGCTGCTGCTCGACGGTGCCCGGGTCACGGTGGACGCCGTCGATCCGGCGCGTCTGGTCGAGTGCGTCGTCTTCGCCGGCCAGCGCGGCGACGCCGTGGGGGCCACAGCGCTCGCCACGTGCCGCCTGTTGCTCGGCGCGGAGGCCGAAGCGGCGCTCGCCGCCCGTCCCCGGACTGTCACGACGATCAACGGAACCCCCGGGCGGCTATGGGCGGCGGTTCAAGCGGCCGCACGCGCCCAGTTCCTTTACACGCACGACACGATTGCCCCCAGGATGGCGGCCCTCCGGCTGCTTTCCGCCGGGTACGGGCTGGCCCAGGCCGGCGCGGGCGAACTGCTGCGCAGGCACGCGTGGGAGGCGCTGCCGGCTGCCCTGGCGCTCGGCCGGTCCGCCACCCGCGACGCGGCCTTCCTCGACGGGTTGTCCGGTGAGCACCGCAGGGACTTCGCCGCGGCGCTTGCCGCTCTCGACGAGGTACTCACCGCTGACCAGTGGGATCGTGCCGACAGCGAGCCGGCAGCCGCCCTGACCGCGCTGCTCACCTCGGTCACCGACGAGACTCTTGAGACGTTTATCGGCGATGCGGGCGAGAAGGGAGACGACGCGGTAGAGCCGGACCTGCCGCCGGTTCCGCTGTTCAAGACGGACGCGGACCAGTCCGCCCCCCTCGGCATCGAATGGTCCGCCAGCTCGCGGCAACTGCGCCCGCGCCTCGGCGAC
>DAHWEX010000663.1 GCA_027326205.1 Actinomycetota bacterium | reverse complement strand
CGCCGAACGCGGCGACCACCTGCCAGACCTGCCCGGCCGTCGCCGGGTCGAAGCCCCGGGCCAGCGCCCGGGCGCGGAACCACGGGGCGGTGCGCTCCGGGCCGCCCGCGGTGGACAGGTGACGGCGGACCAGGTCCGCCTCCGCCAGGCCGCAGCCGGTCATCGCGTCGATGACCCGCAGCACCTGCTCGTGGAAGACCACCACTCCCCCGGTCTCGCGCAGCGCGCCGGCCAGCCGCTCGTGCGGGTAGCGCGGCTCCGCCAGCCCGTGCCTGGCGCGAAGGAACGGGCCGATCATGTCGGAGTTGACCGGGCCGGGACTGAACAGGGAGATGTCGACGATCAGGTCGGCGATGTCGCGGGGGGCCAGCTTCTTCACCAGCTCGCGCTGGCCGGGTGACTCGATCTGGAAGCAGCCGAGCGTCTCCGCCCGCTGGATCATGGCGTAGGTGGCCGGGTCATCGCGGGGCATCGCGTCGATGTCGATCGCCTCGCCGCCCGAGCGGCCGATCTCGGCGAGCGCGTGGGCCATCGCGGACTGCATGCGGACACCGAGCACGTCGAGCTTGATGACCCCGGCGATCTCCGCGTCGTCTTTGTCCAGCTGACTGAGCGGGAAGCCCGCGCCGCTGGATTGCACGGCGGTCCGGTCGAGCAGCGTCCGGTCAGATAGCAGCACGCCGCACGGGTGCATGGCGACATGCCGCGGCAGTCCGTCGAGCTGCTGTGCGATGGCGAAGACCGCTTCCAGCCGCGCGCCGTCCAGCCTGGACCGGCGCAGCTCGGGCAGGTCGGTCAGGGCCGCGGTGATGTGCTTCGCGCGGATGTGCGGGAAGGCCTTCGCGATCGCGCCGGCCTCGTCGGGCGGCAGCGACATCGCGGCGGCGACGTCCCTGATCGCGCTGCGCGCCCGGTAGGTCTCCATCATGCAGGCGCAGGCGGTGCGCTCGGTCCCGTAGGCGTCGACGATGATCCGGTACGCCTCCAGCCGGCGGGCCGACTCCACGTCGAGGTCGATGTCCGGGAGCGTGTTCCTGACCGGGGACAGGAACCGCTCCATGAGCAGGCCGTGTTCCAGCGGGTCGATCGCGCTGATGCCGAGCAGGTGGTTGACGAAGCTGCCCGCCCCCGAGCCCCTGATCGCGCAGCGGATGCCGGCCTGCCTGATCCGGTCCGCGACGTCGGCCACGGTGAGGAAGTAGGCGGCCATGCCGGTCTGCGCGATGATGTCCAGCTCGTGCTCAAGGCGCTCGCGGGCCGTCTCCGCGGCCCGCAAGCGGCCGACGCCGCGCGGCCGGCTGGCGGCGCTCGCCGTCCGGTACCGGCCGTGCAAGATCGCGTGCTCACACCGGTCCCGCAGCTCCTGGTACTGGTCGTGGGCGGTGCCCTGGGTTTCCGGCAGGTGGCGCGCGCCCACCCCCAGGT
Organism: Actinomycetota bacterium; assembly: GCA_027326205.1. Lineage (GTDB taxonomy): Bacteria > Actinomycetota > Actinomycetes > Streptosporangiales > Streptosporangiaceae > Trebonia. Next base: position 8,924 of record DAHWEX010000663.1, on the reverse strand, counting down.
CGTGCACCGGGTCGAGGACGCACCTGCGGGTGAGCTCCTGGGTTTCGCCGAGCAGCAGGGTGGCGGCGCTGGCCGTGCCGGGGCCGGACATCGCCGCGGCGACGCGCGCCGCGATGGCGGCCATGTCTTCCTGGCCGGCCAGGTAGGCGCGGCCGTTCTGCGGGGTGAGCCGGGGCGAGCCCAGGGGAAGGAGGTGCCGGGCGGCGTCGAGCACCTGGGCGGTCAGGCTGTCGGCCGGGTCCAGATAGCGGACGGCGTTGGTGAGCACGGCCGGGGTCCTGGTGTCGCGGGCGAGCTCGGCGAGCCGGGCGGCGTGCGCCGTCGACTTGCGGTCCAGGTGATCGACGATCTCGGCGACGGCGTCCACCCCGAGGTGCCGCCAGCGGCCGAGGGCGCTCCTGGCCGGGTCAAGGCGGCGGGCGGCGACCGCCCGCCCCACGTCGCTGGCCGGGCCGAGCAGGACGACCAGGCCGTCGGAGTGCTCCGCGACCAGTTCCCGGGTGACCGCCGGCGCCTGGTCCGCTTCCGGTGGCTGCCGGGATGCCGCGGATGCGGCGTGCGCGGCGGTCACGAGGCGGCACAGCGAGGCCCAGCCCTGGCGCCCGGTCGCGAGCAGCGTCACCCGGCCCGCGTAGTCCGCCTGGCCCGCCTGGCCCGCGCCGTCGGCCCGCAGCGCCAGGTCGGCGCCGAGCACCGGCTTGAGCCCGGCGTCGGCGCAGGCCCTGACGTGCTTGAACGCGCCGAAGAGGCCGTCGCGGTCGGTGAGCGCGAGCGCGGACATGCCGAGGCCGGCGGCCCGGGCGGCGAGCGCCGCCGGGGTCGCGGTCCCGTAGCGCAGCGAGTACGAGGACGCGACGTGCAGGTGCGTGAACTCCGCTGGCCCTGCCATGGAACCCCTCTCCTTCGGTGACCGGGGCAGCCGGGCCCCGTCATTCCGACGACAGCAAAAGAAAAAAGAGTTCTCAGTCGGCGATCCGGCGCAGCGTCCAGGTGCCGGCGGCGACGTCCCGGCGGAGCTCGTAGCTGCCCGTCGGCTGCCCCTGGCCCGCCGACGCCTCAACCCGCCAGAACTCAAGCTCCGGCCGCGCGGGCACGGGGGCCGCGTCCCGCCACCAGTCCCGGTTGACCACCCAGTGCTCTTGCACCGCGAGAATCGCGTACAACCGCCCCCGCCAGCCGAACCGCAGGGGCCTCCCGTCTTCCCTGACCTGAACCTCAACGGGCTCGCCGTACACCCTGGCCATACGCCGACCTGCACTTCCCGCACGCGACCAGCCGGCACCGCGCGGCGTGACGCACCCGGCCCCGGCCCGCCTGGGGGAAGACAGGCATAACCAAGTATTCGCCCGACCCGACGAACACATTAACGTAATCGAATATAAGTTCAATCAAACAAGCAGTCAACCCCCACCAGTCACACCGTTCACTCGGCCCGCCAGCCGTCGCCCCGCCGGCCGACCTCGCTCCCCCCATCAGGAAGGTGCGAGGTGCCTGCGGCAACTTTGCTTAGCAGCGGGCGCCGCATATCTGGCATAACGGTCGTGATCATGGGCCGCTCGTGCGCAAAGACAGCGACATGGTCCCCCGACCGCGCAAAGCCGCATCCGCATATCCCCCGCCGGGCGATAAATCCGGCGGCGGCGACTGCGGGGCGGGGCGGGGCGGGGGCGGGGCGGGGGCGGTCCCGAGAAATTCCCGGTGGACGGCCCACAACCCCGTGATTACCAGGAGCGACAGGGGAAGGGACGCAGGCCCGTAGCCTCCGTGATCACCGTAGCCGCCCTCCCCGGCCATCAACTACAGCACCACAGGTCAATCCGGTGGCAAGCCGGCTACGGAGCGCAGGGCCGCCAGGCCCGAGCACCGCAGCCGGCGCGGCAGCTGCCTTTCCCTCCCCGGCCGGCAGATACCGTCAGTGACAAGCTGGCCGCCGCCCGGGAGCCGAACTGGCCGCCGGCCAGGAAACTGTGCCCGCCTACCTGGTTTTCTGATGGCCGCTGTCACAGGGCGGGGGCGGCGGAGCGCGGCGGGGCGGAGCCCGGCGACTGCGAGACGACACGTCGAGGCAGCGGGGGGCGGGGCGGGGAAGCGGGGAGCCGGGGGGAGCACGGAAAAAGCGGGGACGGCGGGGCATCGCTTGCGATGTCCCGCCGTCCCCGCTTTCGGTGGAACGGGGTGGGCGAGCGGTGTCTTGGTTTTAGTACTCCAGGACGACTTGAACGAGTCCCTGCCGGAACGGCCAGGTCGGAACCGTGTCCGTCGGATTCCGGGCGCGGCATTATCGCAGGTCGCGGCCGGATGTGTCCCGGCGGTACTAAGCGGACCAGCCGGGGATGGGGAAGTCGGCCAGCAGGTCGCGGATTTCGGCGGCGATGCGGTCCAGGGGGGCCTCGTCGTCCTTGGACGCGGCGGTGATCGCCTCGTCCATCCAGGCGGCGAGCAGCGGCATGTGCTTCTCGGTCAGGCCACGGGTGGTGAGCGCCGGGGTGCCGAGGCGGATGCCCGACGGGTCGAGCGGCCTGCGCTGGTCGAACGGGACCGAGTTGAAGTTCAGCTCGATGCCGGCCCGGTCCAGTGCCTTGGCCGCGGGCTTGCCCGCGATGCCCTTGTTCGTGAGGTCCACGAGCAGCAGGTGGTTGTCGGTGCCGCCGGACACCAGGTCGTAGCCCCGGTCGAGCAGCGCCGCGGCCAGGGCCTTCGCGTTCGCGACGACCTGCGCGGCGTAGGTGCGGAACTCCGGCCGGGCCGCCTCGTGCAGCGCGACCGCGATGCCCGCCGTCGTGTGGTTGTGCGGTCCGCCCTGCAGGCCGGGGAACACGGCCTTGTCGATCGGCGACGCGTGCTCGGCATCGGTGAGGATCATCGCGCCGCGCGGGCCGCGCAGCGTCTTGTGCGTGGTCGTGGTGATCACCGGGGCGTGGCCGACCGGGGACGGGTGCGCGCCGCCCGCGATCAGGCCGGCGATGTGCGCCATGTCCGCCACGAGGACCGCGCCGGCTTCCGCCGCGATCGCGGCGAAGGCCGGGTAGTCGATCGTGCGCGGGATCGCCGTGCCGCCGCAGATGATGATCTTCGGCCGCTCCTTCAGCGCCAGGTCGCGGACGTCGTCCATGTCGACCCGGCCGGTCTCGCGGCGGACGCCGTAGTGCACCGGGCGGAACCACTTGCCGGTCACCGACACGGGCGAGCCGTGGGTCAGGTGACCGCCCGCCGACAGCGACATCGCCAGGATCGTGTCGCCCGGCTGGGCGAACGCCAGGTAAACGGCCAGGTTCGCGGGCGAGCCCGAGTACGGCTGGACGTTGGCGTGGTCGGCGCCGAACAGGGCCTGCGCCCGCTGCTGCGCGATCGTCTCAAGCGGGTCGATGAGCTGCTGGCCCTCGTAGTAACGGCGGCCGGCGTACCCCTCGGAGTACTTGTTCGTCAGCACCGTGCCGCAGGCTTCGAGCACGGCGAGGGAAACGTAGTTCTCCGACGGGATCAGCCGGAACTTTTCGGCCTGGCGACGGGCCTCGTCGTGGATCAGTCCCGCGATCTCCGGGTCTTCAGCGTCGATCTGCGGAATGGGCGGCTGGTGCATCAGGATGAACCTCCTCGTCGCCCATGAGGCTATCAACCAGCGCGAGAGCCCCGGGAGGCGGTTTTACCGCCGGCGAACGTCGAACCGGGGCCGCCTCGTGAAATAGCGAGCCGTTCGGTACCTTCGGTTGGGTGAGCACCCCCATCATCCTGGACTGCGACCCCGGCATCGACGACGCGCTCGCGATCGCCTTCGCGACCGCCTCGGCCGAGATCGACCTCATCGGCCTCACGACCGTCGCCGGCAACGTCAGCCTGGACAAGACGACCGCCAACGCCCTCGCGGTCGCGTCGTTCGTCGGCGCGAAGGACGTGCCGGTGACCCCCGGGGCCGCCACGCCGCTGCTGCGGCCCGCGCTGCACGCGGGGCACGTGCACGGCGACTCCGGCCTGGGCGGCGCGGTCCTGCCGCCGCCGGCCCGGACCGCGCAAGGCGGGCATGCGATCGATTACCTCATCGACACCATCGGGGCGGCCCGCGGGGAGATCACGCTGGTCGCGACCGGTCCGCTGACCAACATCGGGCTCGCGCTGAGCCGCGAGCCCCGGCTGGCGAGCTGGGTCAGGGACTTCGTGATCATGGGCGGCTCGGCCAGCCGGGGCAACGTGAGCCACGCCGCTGAGTTCAACATCTGGGCCGACCCCGAGGCCGCCGCGATCGTCTTCCGCGCCGGGTGGACCGTGCGGATGATCGGGCTCGACGTCACGCTGCGGGCCAAGGCCACGGCGGCCGTCCAGGAACGGATGAGCGAGCTCGGCACGCTCGGCGAGCGGCTGCTGCTCCCCGCGCTCGCGCAGTACCGGGACGCGAGCGACGACTCGGGCGAGCCGCCGGTGCACGACGTGTGCGCGATCGTGTCGATCGCCGACCCCTCGGTGTTCGGCTACACGCCGGCGCTGGTCCAGGTGGAGACCGCCGGGACGTTCACGTCCGGGATGACGGTCACCGGCTTCACCCCGTCGGCCGGGCACAACACGCAGGTCGCCATGGAGGTTGACGCCGACCGCTTCTGGACCACGGTGCTGGACGCCTACGCGACCCTGCCGGTAGCCGGGTTACGCGCCCGATGGCGAAACCCGCCACCCCCTTGCCGGGCGCGCAACCCGGCCGTGTCTCCCGGGAGATCCCCCCGGACTCCCCGGAGAGCGGTAAGCGCCCTAAGGCGCCTCGGGTCGCGTCGACGAGGAGAAAGGGGTCGGCGGTCGCGACGATCATCTCGTGCGCCCGCACGGCCTGCTCTTCCACCTCCACCAGGTCGCTGTAGCTCCACTGCTGGGCGGCGACGCCGGGAGCACGCAGCCAGGCCGCCGCGGACCGGCACCAGACCGTCAGGCCGCTTGCGATCGACAGCACGGCCATGTCGGCGGCGGGGTCGTCGGCGCGCACCAGCCGTCCGCTGAAGCCCCGGGTGCTGAGGTCCTGCTCCAGCTCCGTCATCGCGTCCCTGGCGGTCACGGGGTGCCCGGGGCCGGCCACCGCGCCGACGGGGGGCACGGGCAGGGCGAACCAGACCGCCTTGCCGCGTATCCCCGTGCCGGACAGCCGCGACCTGGTCAGGTGGTGGCCCCACCGTCCGCTGGAGAGCTCGTGCACGACCTCAAGGCCCCGGCCGCTCATCGCGTCGGCCGGCACCCGGCAGACGGTGTGGCCCGGCGCGCTGCCGCGCACCCAGCCGGGGAGGGTATCGAAGATTTTGCACACGAGCTCCATCCGCGGTCCCGCGCCCCGCAGGTAGAGCCAGAGCTCCGGGTTCACCGGGAAGGTCTGGCTCCGGCTCGCGTGCAGGGTGTTGGCGGCCAGCTCGCTGACCATCGTCACCCCGTCGTCGGTGCTCTCCGGGTCGAGAGCGAGCTCGTGCGCCACCCGCTGGAACAGGCGGCGGGCGACACCCGCGCAGGTTGGCCCCCCCGGCAACACCCACGCACCGCACGCGCGTGCCTGTACCATCCGCAACCCGTCATCCATTTCGGTGCCTCCGGCCTAAGCCAGCTTATGCCGTCAGAGCCCCCGCCGATCGGTACGCCAGGTCCCTTGTCCGGTCTCCGATTCCTAATCTGTGAAGCGCATGTTCTGAGTCATGCGCGTGCCTTCACCCTACTCCGAGGGTTCCCGCTAAGGAAGCAAAACCGCCGTCAATGAGCCGCGATGGCGTCCGAATAAATCGGGCAAAATATGACAAGAAACACATCTAAAGAATCGGGCCGTACAATTACCTACGGATTTTATTGTGCTACCTATGTGTCCCGGGCAGCGCCCACGGCCGGCCCAATTGATCATGAATCCCTTAAATCAGCCGGTCAGCGGGGTACATCAGCAGCCAATCGATGACGTCCCCAACGGTCACGCGTTTCACACGAATCACAGTGTTAAGCAATTACACCAGCGCACAACCGATTGCCGCCTCACCGAGCGTCCCGCACGGGAGCGAGGGCAGGTTCCGCCGTGGCGACAGGCACCACGGCATGGTGGCTGCCAGCCAGGGCTCACTGAGACAGGGGCACACGCAAAAAACACGAGGGTCCCCTGGGGCGCATCCCAGGGGACCCTCGTGCCGTGCGTTACGACACCCGACGCGCGGGTCTAGATGTCGTAGCGCCCCCCTTGCACGTCCGCCAGGAACCTGGCGAAAGCGGCCCGGTCGACAACGTGCGCTCCCCCCTCAGGGCGCTTGCTGTCGCGAACCGCGGCGACACCGGGCAGGTTGGCGGCCACCTCAACGCATCCTCCGTTGTAGGCGCTTAGGCTGGCCTTACGCCAGACAGCTTGAGACAGGTCCGTCACGGTGCGGTTACTCCATTCTCTTAGCGAGTCTTTCGAGGTATACGGTTGTGTCCCCGGGTTCGAGCGCGACGTCGGACGCACGCTCGAACGACTGGATGTAACCCCGAACGGAAGCGGCAGAACTGACCTCTTCGACCGAATAGTCCGTCTCCACGAACACGATGGGCGGCTCGCCATCGGGGAAGCCGAAAAGGTTGACCATCGAGAGGCCGGTTGGCGGCCCGTCCTCGAATCGCTGAATGCGAAGCTCGATACTGCGCCGCTTGCTCATCTCGGCGAGATGCTCGATCTGCTCCACGCGGTCGGTGGCCATCCCCCAGCGGTAGCGCAGCGACGCCTCGGTGATCACGACGGACAGCCGCGGCACCGTGGCGTCCGGGCGGTCGAGGATCTCCTGCCTGCGCATCCGCGCCTCGACCGCCCGGCGGCGCCAGGCGGGCGGCCGGGCACACGACTTGAGCTGAGCCTCCATGTAGGACTGCGTCTGCAGCAGCCCTGGCACGACGAGCGGCATGTAGACCTGGATGGTGACGGCGTCGTTCTCGTAGCCGGGGAACTCGTTGTCGAAAACCTCGCTGTACTCACGCCACCAGGGGCGGACCCGGGAGCGGACCGCAAGTTCCTCGATCTCGTCCGCCGCCGCGCCCTCGATCTCGTAGATGCGGATGAGGTCGCGGATGTCGCTCGTCTCCGGGCGCTTCCACTGGTTGGCCTCGAACCGGCCCACCTTGCCGCGGCCCCAGTTGAGGATGTCGCACACGTGGTTAGCGGTGTACCCGGTCTCGCCGCGAAGCTCCGCGAGCCGCCGGGACAGGCGCCGTTTCGCGACGGTCGCGCCGTAGGCGTCATCGCTCATCGAGCCCTCCTCCGAAATACAGGACATTTCACAGTTTGTCCGGTATTTCGCTTACATAGCGGCTGGCGCGTAGCCAACGAGATTTGTGCGTACGTGCATGAGTTTAATCAAATTGCGAATCACAAATCAAGCTGTTCAGCCACGCTTGCCGGGGTTTTCTGAGTCCAAAAGGCGGTTCATGAAGAAAAGGGCATGATTAACCGGCCGACCGCCATCACGGCCTGGCTCCCGGCTCTGGTCGGCTCAGTGCGCGGCTTACCGCGGCTCACCGCGGCGCTGGACAAGCGCGTCACGTGACCAGGCACTGCCCCGAGGCGGCGTCGCCGAACTCGCCGTTCCGCACGCCGTCGATAAAGCACGCCCACTCGTTCCGGTCGAATACCAGGACCCGGCCGACCGGGTCGCCGGCCACCCGCATCAGCACCCAGTCGCCGCGGGTCCAGGAGCGGCTGAGCGGGAAGGCGATCTCGATCGAGCCATCGTCAGCCCCGGACCGTTCCCAGGCCAGCGCGGCCAGGTCGACGCCCAGTTCCCCCGGTGTCGGCTTGATGGCATCCTCCCTGGTAATCAGCGTGATCGGGATAACGGCTTCTTCGCGACCGCGCAGTACAGCCAGCGGGAGCCGTCGCTGTCGGCCAGTTGCACGTCCTCGGCTCCCCACAGGCCGCTGTAGGTGAGCGCCGGCGTCGCCCCCTGATAGGGCGGGACGAACTCAAGCCCGTCGAAGAACCGCGCCACCTGAGCCTTCGACCGGAAGTGCAACTGCCCGGTCGCGCGGTCGAACACCCGGTGGAACGCGTCGACCGACACCGGCGGCTTGGCGTCGTCGGTGAGGTGCGACAGCGCCAGGTAACTGCCCGGCGGCAGCGCCCGCAGGTAGGAGTCCACCAGGCGCCACGGGTCGGCCTCGTCGGCGACGAACATCAGCACCGCGGTCATCAGCAGGCCGGCGGGCCGCGCGGGGTCGATCAGCGTCCTGACCGCCGGGTGCCCGAGGATCGAGTCCGGGTCGCGCAGGTCCGCGCAGAGCACGCTGACCCGTCCGCTCTCGTCGAGATTCCCCCGGCTGTGCAGTTCCACCATCGGGTCGTTGTCCACGTAGACGACGCGGGCATCGGGATGAATCCGCTGCACCACGTCGTGCGTGTTGCCCACCGCGGGCAGCCCCGAGCCGATGTCGAGGAACTGGCTGACCCCCTGCCGCGCGATCCACGCCGCGGCCCGCTGATGAAACCCCCGGTTTGCCCAGGCACAGTCCCTGATCTCCGGCACCACGGTCAGGATGCGCTCCGCGGCCTGCGCGTCGGCATCGAAGTGATGCGTCCCGCGCAGCATGTAGTCGTAGATCCGCGCCGGGGACGGCCTCGAAACGTCGAGGTCAGCTGGCTGGCGCAGGGCCTTGCTCATCCAGGGCCTCCGGGGTTGTCGCGTGTGACGAGTTTTACACGCTGAGCTGCGGCAAGGAACGTCGCGCCGCAAAGATCGGCAGTTCTACCTATCGCGCCAGCCCACGGCATTGGCCGCCCCGGGAGCAGCAGGCGGCGGCGACTCCACCAGGTGGTTCGTGCCTGTCCAGTCCGCGCAACCGGGCACAATGGACGGCAGATCCGTCCGCGTCCCCTTGGCAGCAAGCGAAGCCCCATGGTTGAAGGCGTCCCGAACCCGAAGGTGCTCGTCATCGACGACGAGCCGGCCCGCGGCTGACCC
>DAHWEX010000646.1 GCA_027326205.1 Actinomycetota bacterium | reverse complement strand
ACAGTTCACGGCAATGGCCAGGACAGGAGGAGGAACGATGGGCGGAGAAACGAGGGGCCGCTTGGTGACGCCCACCGAGCCGGTGCCGCTGGCGGAGCTGGGGCGGGTCCACTTCGTGGGCATCGGGGGCGCCGGCATGTCCGGGATCGCCCGCATCATGCTGGCGCGCGGGACCGAGGTCTCCGGCAGCGACTCCGGCGCGTCCGCGGCCCTCGGCGAACTGGCGGCGCTCGGCGCACGGGTCTACGCCGGCCACGCGGTCGGCCAGGTCGGTGACGCCGACACGGTGGTGGTGTCCAGCGCCATCCGCGGCAGCAACCCGGAACTCGCCGAGGCCCGGCGGCGCGGCCTGCGGGTGCTGCACCGGGCCGCCGCGCTCGCCTCGCTGATGGTCGGCCGCCGGGTGACCGCGGTGACCGGAACCCACGGCAAGACCACCACCACGTCGATGATCGCCACGATCCTGCTCGAGACCGGCGCCGGGCCCGCTTACGCGATCGGCGGGGTGCTCGCCGCCACCGGCATCGGCGCCGCCGACGGCTCCGGCACCGACTTCGTGGCGGAGGCGGACGAGAGCGACGGGTCGTTCCTCATGTACGCCCCGGACGTGGCGGTCGTCACCAACATCGAGGCTGACCACCTGGACAACTACGGGACCGCGGAAGCGTACCGGGCGTCGTTCCCGGCGTTCACCGCGCGGATCAGGCCGGGCGGGCTGCTGCTCACCTCCGCCGACGACCCCGGCGCGGCGGACCTCGCCGCGGTGGCGCGTGCCCGCGGGGTCCGGGTTGTCACGTTCGGCGAGTCGCCCGGTGCCGACTACCGGGTCACGGGCGTGACCGCGAGCGGCATGGCGATGGCGCTCCGGGTAACCTGCCACGGCGGCCAGCGGCCGTTCGGACCCGTCGAGGCGGACCTCACCATCGGAGTGCCCGGCCACCACAACGCGCTGAACGCGGCCGCCGCGTTCGCCGCCGCCGTCGAACTCGGAACCGACCCCGTGCGCGCGGCCGGCGCGCTCGCCCGCTACCGGGGAGCGGCGCGGCGGCTTGAGCCGAAGGGAGAGGCGGCCGGCGTCAGGGTGCTCGATACCTACGCCCACCACCCCACCGAGCTGGCCGCCGACCTGCGCGCGGCCCGCGAGATCACGCTGTCCGGCCAGGGGCTGGCCAGCGCGGGACCTGGCAACCCTGAGTCGGGAACCGCTGAGCCGCGGGCCGCTGAGCCGCGGCCCACGGGGAAGGCCGGGCGGGTCATCGCGGTCTTCCAGCCGCACCTGTACAGCAGGACCCGGATCTTCGCCGCGGAATTCGGCGCCGCGCTCGCGCTCGCCGACGTCGCCGTCGTGCTCGACGTCTACGCGGCGCGCGAGGACCCGGAACCGGGCGTGACCGGCGGGCTCATCGCCGACGTGGTGCCGGGCGGCGGCGCGCACTACCTGCCGGAGCTCGCCGACGTGCCCAAGGCGGTCGCCGCGCTCGCCTGCCCGGGCGACCTGATCCTCACCATGGGCGCGGGTGACATCACCACGGCCGGCCCGCTCATCCTCGCCGAGCTCGCGGCCGGCGAGCCGGGCCCGGCGGCGGCGGGGCCGGCGGGCCGCCCGTGAGCGAGGCGCCGCCGCCGTCGGGATTCCCGGCTGGGTCCCCGGTCGCGGGTATCGCGGACACCGGAATCCGGGCCGCCGGGACGGCGGCCGGGGCCCCGGCGGCCTGGAGAACGCCCGCGAGCGGTCAGGGCGGCGCCGGAGGCGGCACGCGGCGCGGCACCGGAGGCGGCACCGGGCGGCGGAGCAGGACGCGCTGGCGCGCCGCGTTCTTCGCGCTCGCCGGAGCCGTGGTCGTGACCGGGGTCGCCTGGGCGCTGCTCGGCAACCGGCTGTTCGTCGTGCGCTCGGTCACGGTGACGGGAACGCACCTGCTTTCCCCCGCTCAGGTGCTTGCCGCCGCCGACGTCCCGCCCGGCACGCCGCTGCTGAACGTCGATGCCGGGACGGTGACGCGCCGGGTGGAGGCGATCCGCCAGGTGGCGTCCGCCACGGTGACGGAAGACTGGCCCGACCACCTGGTCATCGCTGTCACCGAACGGGTTCCCGTCATGGCGGTCCGGATGGCGGCCGGCGGCTACGACCTGGTCGACAAGGACGGGGTGATCGTCCGCTCGGCGCCGGCCGAGCCCGCCGCGCTTCCGCTGTTCGCGACCGCGCTGCCCGGCGGCTCCCTGCGCGGCAACCCGTCGGTCACCGCCGTCACCGCGGTGCTCGCGGAACTGCAGCCCTGGCTGGCGGGGCAGGTCACCCGGGTGAGCGCGGCCGCGGTGCCGTCCGGGCCCGCGCAGGTGACGCTCGTGCTCCGCGACGGCAAGACGGTTCAGTGGGGCAGCCCGGGCGGCGCCGCGCGGAAGAACCGCGCGCTGGCCATCCTGCAGGGGACCTCGGCCCGCGACATCGACGTAAGCGCGCCGGGCACCGTCGTCACAAGGTGAGCGACATGCGGCATTGGCCGCGTGGCTAGTTGACCGCGCTGCCTGACCACCCTACTGTCCCTATCAATCGTTAGGAAGACAAAACTCTAAATCTCAACCTGAAGGTGAAACCTAAGCGAGCCGGGTCGCGATTCCGCGGGAGCGGTGTTAGCGGCAGGCAGTCACCAATGGCCGCAAATTCCGTAGGCTTAGCAACGGGGCGAGCACGGGAGTCCATCCGGACGCCCGGGCAGCGGCCAGTGGCGGCAGCTCAGGCGGTAGCCGGCAGGGCCGGCGCCCCGGCGCGCCACGCTCGCGTAAACGCGGGCGGACGGCCAGGGCAAGGTAGCAAGCGAGCGGAAAGGTACCCTCCTCGTGGCAGCACCGCAGAACTATCTGGCGGTTATCAAGGTCGTCGGAATCGGCGGTGGCGGCGTCAACGCCGTCAATCGCATGATCGAAGAGGGGCTCAAGGGCGTCGAGTTCATCGCGATCAACACTGACGCGCAGGCGCTGCTCATGAGCGACGCCGACGTCAAGCTCGATGTCGGCCGCGAGCTCACCCGGGGACTGGGTGCCGGGGCCAACCCCGATGTCGGCTGCAAGGCCGCCGAGGATCATCGCGAGGAGATCGAAGAGGTGCTCAAGGGGGCCGATATGGTCTTCGTCACGGCCGGCGAGGGCGGCGGCACCGGGACCGGCGGCGCCCCCGTGGTGGCCAAGATCGCCCGCTCGATCGGCGCGCTGACCGTCGGTGTGGTGA
>DAHWEX010000637.1 GCA_027326205.1 Actinomycetota bacterium | reverse complement strand
TCCGCCTCGCCGACGCGCGGCCGATGCAGCTCGGGCACGCGCAGCGGGCCGACGGCCGGTGGCGGGTCTTCGCGTTCGGGGACGGCGACGCGACCGAACTGCTTGACCTGGCGCAGTGGCTGGGCTCGCGGCCGGAGTCGCCGGTGGCGCGGTTCACGCCGGCCGGCGCGGACCTGGACAGCGTGATCGACGTGCACGGCGTGTTCCGCTGCGGCCATCACGAGGTCGACCCGGCCGCCCTGCCCGCGATGCTGCTGCCGCGGTCCGGGCCGCTGGGACTGCAGGACTGGGAGAAGGCGTGGGCAATCGACCCGCGCCACGACATATTCGCCGAGCGCGAGATCGACGGCCGCGGGGCGATCGTGATCGTGCGGCCCGACCAGTACGTGGCCAACGTCCTGCCGCTGACCGCACGCGCCGAGCTCACCGCCTTCTTCGCCGGGTTCCTCCTCGACCAGCGAGCCGCGGTCATGTCATGACCGATGCCGTCACGGATGAGGGCGCAGAGCTGGAGCCTTACCGCCACACGGGCTACCTGCTGCGCCGCGCGCAGCAGGTGCACGTCGCGACCTGGGCTCGCGTCGTGTCCCCGGACATCTCGTCCGTGCAGTACTCCATCTTGGTGATCCTGGACCGCGAGGGCGAGCTGAGCCAGCGCGAACTGTGCGACGAGGTCGACCTGGACCGTTCGACGATCGCGGATCTCGTCGCCCGGATGGAACGGCGCGGTCTCATCGCCCGTCGCCGCGACCCCGCGGACGCGAGGCGCAAGACCGTCGGCCTCACCGCTCACGGACGGGCCGAGCGAATGCGGCTGCAGCCCCTCGTCGACCAGGTGGAAGACGCACTCACAGGCTCACTGACAGGCGTAGCCCGGGACAGCCTGCGGAACGCGCTGCGCATGATGCTCGCACAGCGAGACTCCGCGGCACGCTGACGCCACAGTCCTCCCGGGCGGTCACTTGAACTTCACCCCGGGCCCGCACCGCCGCGTCCCACCTCGAAGTACAGCGCCAGTTCGTCCAGCAGCAGGATCAGCGACCGCACGCTGGCCAGCACCCGGCGCTGGCGTTCCATGCGCGATGCCAGCCGGGCCTTAGCCACCTCGGGCGTGACGCCCGATGATGCGGGCTCCCTGCCGGGCACGGTGCCGCCGGGCGTTTCCCGCGGGGCGGCTTCGTCAGGGGAGCCGGTCGACTCGCTCGATGGTGATCACGTCGTCGTCGGTGAAGTACATGACCCGGTAGCGGCCGGCGCGGAGCCGGTGGTAGCTGCCCCGGTGGAAGGCGTCGGCCGGGTACGGGTCGTCGGCCAGGGCGAGGATCGCGAGTCCGACCTCGCGCAGGCCGTCCTGGTCGTCGCGCATGAAGCACCGGGCGGACGCCTTGCCGGCGTCCGACCAGCGGATCTGCATCAGGCGGAGTGAACCGGGCTCCAGCCCCCGCTGGGCGCGAGAAGCTCGTTCATCACGTCGGCGTGGGACTGCGACCCGGGGCAGCCTGCGGCGAGCCACCGCTCGTGGGCCTGAGTGGCGGCCTCGGTCTCGGCTTCCTCGATCTCGTCGGCGGAGGCGTGCCGCTCGATGGCGCGCAGGCGCAGGTAGTCGTCCATCGGGATGACAACGGCCTCGGAAGCGCCGACGCGGATCACGCCGTGCTCTGGCTGGGGCTCGATCGGCTGCACGCTCATGGCGTCCACCGTATGACACCAGGCAGGGCCAATCCAGCCGAACCGCTGTGGCCAGCGGGTAACTCGGGCAGGCCGGCAACGCGGATCACGACGCCGAGGTAGCCATTCTCGACGGCGCCGGCCACTGGTGGATGGACGAGGCCCCGGTCGCCAGCGCCCAGGCCCTCACGTGGTTCCGGGCTGGGCACGGGTAACCCCGGCGAAGCTGCCCCCGTTCGCGAAACCGCCTCAGCCGCGCACCAGGAGCGGCACGCGGCTGAGGCGGGGTGGATCGGACCGGTGAGCTACACGGCCGGGGTGCCGTACTTGGCCGACAGGTCCTGGGTGGTCCAGTTGCCGCCGATGGCCGGCAGGTACGTTTCCTGCAGGTCATCGCTGCTGTTGTCGACGGTGTAGAGGCTGGTCCAGGTCTCGCCGCCGTTGGCGGCGTAGTGGACTAGCGGGGACGGGGTCTGGTCAGCGGACGGGGTCCCGTAGTTCGCGGACAGGTCCTGGGATTGCCAGGCGTCGCTGATGGCGGGCAGGTAGGCCTCTTCCACGTCGGAGTTCGAGCTGTTGAGGTAGTACACGCTCGTGTAGCCGGTGTGGTA
>DAHWEX010000622.1 GCA_027326205.1 Actinomycetota bacterium | reverse complement strand
GCTGCATGCGGACTGACGTTGCGATTATCGGGGCGGGCCCGGCCGGGTTGCTGCTGGCTCACCTGCTGGCGCAGGACGGGATCGAGTCGGTGGTCGTCGAGGCGCGGAGCAAGGAGTACGTGGCGGCGCGGATCCGGGCGGGCATCCTGGAGAGCTCCAGCGTGGAGTTGCTGCGCGGGGCGGGGCTGGGGGCGGGGATCGCGGCGGAGGGGGGCGAGCACCGGGGGATCTACCTGCAGTGGCCGCGTGAGCGGCATCACCTGGACTTCGTGGACCTGGTCGGGCGCGGCGTGTGGGTGTACGGGCAGACCCAGGTGCAGGCCGACCTGGTGGCGGCGAGCGAGGCCGCGGGGCGGGCGGTGCACTACGGCGCGGCCGGGGTGGCGCTGCACGACCTGGAGGCCGGGCGCCCGTCTGTCACGTTCACCGACGCGTCCGGCCGCGCGCGGCGGGTGGAGGCGGCCGCGGTGGCGGGGTGCGACGGGGCGTTCGGGCCGAGCCGGGCGGCGATGCCGGCGGCCGGCCGGGAGACCTGGGAGCGGGTGTACCCCTACTCCTGGCTGGGGATCCTGGCCGACGTCGCCCCGTCGGCGGACGAGCTCGTCTACGCCTGGCACCCGGACGGGTTCGCGCTGCACTCGATGCGGTCGGCCGCCGTCAGCCGGTTCTACCTGCAGGTCCCGAACGGAACCGACGTCGCCGACTGGCCCGACCAGCGGGTCTGGGACGGCCTGGCGACCCGGCTCGGGCACGGGCAGGACGGCTGGGAGCTGACCCCGGGGCCGGTCACCGAGAAGAGCGTGCTGCCGATGCGGTCGTTCGTGCAGTCGCCGATGCGCCACGGGCGGCTGTTCCTGGCCGGGGACGCCGCGCACACGGTCCCGCCGACCGGGGCGAAGGGCCTCAACCTCGCGATCGCCGACGTCGCGCTGCTCGCCCCGGCGCTGGGCGCCCTGGTGCGCCGGAACGACACCGCGCTGGCGGACGCGTACTCCGCCACCGCGCTGCGGCGGGTGTGGCGGTCCGAGCACTTCTCCTGGTGGATGACCACGATGCTGCACGCCTCCGGCGACCCGTTCGACGCCCAGCTCCAGCTGTCCCAGCTGCGCTGGGTCACCGCCAGCCACGCCGGCGCCGCCGGACTCGCCGAAAACTACGCCGGACTGCCCATCGGCTTCTGACAACCCGGCTTCTGACAACCCGGCTTCTGACAACCCGGGTTCTGACAACCCGGGTTCTGGCGACCGCGCTCCCCGCCGCCTAGCGGGCGGCGGCGCGCTGCTCGATGGCCTGGGCGTACAGGCGGCCCGCGCGGTACGACGAACGGACCAGCGGGCCGGACATCACGCCGGCGAAGCCCAGCGCCGCGGCCTCTTCGCGCAGTTCCACGAACTCCTCCGGGTGCACCCAGCGGTCGACCGGGTGGTGCCGGGTGGACGGGCGCAGGTACTGGGTGATCGTCAGCAGGTCGCAGCCGGCCGCGCGCAGGTCGGCCATGGCCGGGGCGATCTCGTCGCGGGTCTCGCCCATGCCGAGGATCAGGTTGGACTTCGTGACCAGGCCCGCCTCGTGGGCCTGGCGCAGCACGTCGAGCGACCGCTCGTAGCGGAAGCCGGGCCGGATCCGCTTGAAGATCCGCGGCACCGTCTCCAGGTTGTGCGCGAACACCTCGGGCTGTGCGCTGAACACCTCGCCCAGGTGCCCGGGGTCGGCGTTGAAGTCGGGGACGAGCAGTTCGACCCCGCAGCCGGGCACCGCGGCGTGGATCTCGCGGGCGGTCTGGGCGTAGAGCCAGGAGCCGCCGTCGGGCTGGTCGTCACGGGCGACCCCGGTGACGGTCGCGTACCGCAGCCCCATGCGCGCGACCGACTCCGCGACGCGCCGGGGCTCGTCGCGGTCGAGCGGCTGCGGCTTGCCGGTGTCGATCTGGCAGAAGTCGCACCGCCGCGTGCACTGGTCGCCGCCGATGAGGAACGTCGCCTCGCGGTCTTCCCAGCACTCGAAGATGTTCGGGCAGCCGGCCTCCTGGCAGACGGTGTGCAGCCCCTCGGACTTCACCAGGTGCTGCAGCGCGGTGTACTCGGGCCCGGTGCGGATGCGGGTCTTGATCCACGGCGGCTTGCGCTCGATCGGGGTCTGGGCGTTGCGGGCCTCGAGCCGCAGCATCCGCCGTCCTTCAGGTGCCAGTTCCGGAGTACTCACCACGCCTCCAAGACTACGTTCCCCGCGCCCCCCGCGCGTCCGCCGCCTCGATAACAGCAACAGGCGCGCAGGCAACCCCGCTTGGTGGATCGTTACGAGGGCTATAGACCGTCTAGCGATCCACTAAAATGCGCCGCTCCTCAGGCCTTGAGATAACAGCAACAGGCGCGCAGCGCGGGACCGGGGCAGCGCGGGACCGGGGCAGCGCGGGACCGGGGGCAGCGCGGGACCGGGGGCAGCGCGGGGACTAGGCCGCCGAGGCGAGCAGCGGTGCCACGGTGTGGATGCGCCGCCAGGTCCGGTAGCCGAGGGCGGCCGTCAGGTGCCGTTCGAGCAGCGGCGTCACGTCGGACACCGAGACCGGGATGCCGGTCTCGGCCGTGAGCGATGTCACTCCGGCGTCCTTGATCCCGCACGGCACGATCCGGTCGAACCACGACAGGTCGCAGTCGCAGTTCAGCGCGAGCCCGTGCATGCTGACCCCGCGCGCGACCCGGGCGCCGATCGCCCCCACCTTCCGCTCGGGCAGTCCCCGCGAGGCGGGAATCCACGTCCCCGAGCGTCCCTCGACCCGGACCGCCCGCAGCCCGAACTCGGCGCACACCCGGATCATCGCCTCTTCCAGCGCCCGCACGTAGGCGACCACGTCCATCGGCTCGCGCAGCTTGATGATCGGGTACGCGGTGAGCTGTCCGGGCCCGTGCCAGGTGATCTTGCCGCCGCGGTCGACGTCGATGACCGGGGCGCCGGGATCGCCGAACGGCCGGTCGGAGACCGCGGTCCGCTTCCCCGCCGTATAGACCGGCATATGCTCCAGGAGCAGGCAGCTGTCAGGGATCTCGCCGCTGACCCGCCGCCCGTGAACCGCGCGCTGCGTGTCCCAGCCCTGGACATAGTCCACGGCGTCCGAACCGAAGCCTGCGTGCGCAAATACGAGTTCAGCATCCACGCCATCGAGACTACGACGCGCGTGAGACCACCGCGTCTGCGGGGATAAAACCACGTGTGATCACTGAAGCGGACCTGCGGACGATGAGCCCGAGCGAGCGGCGCCGGATCGCGCACGCGCTCGCCCGCATCGACTACCCGCGACCCTTGACCGGCATCGACCTGGCGAAACGGCGCTGGCTCGGCGTCCTCGTGTCGGTCACCGCGTGCGTCGTGCTGATTGGCTGGATCTTCTTCCTCGAGCTGACCCTGCGCCGCACCTTCCACACCCAGCACTGGAAGGGCGCGTGGGTGGGGTTCGACGTCATCTTGCTGCTCGCCTTCGCCGCGACCGGCTGGGCGTTCTGGCGCGGCCGCCAGGTCGTCATCGCCTGCCTGGTCGTCACCGCCACGCTGCTGTGCTGCGACGCGTGGTTCGACGTGCTGCTCGACGCGGGCACGCCCGACGTGTGGGGCAGCCTCGCCTCGGCGGCGCTGGTGGAACTGCCGCTCGCGCTTCTCATGTTCACCACGGCCGGCCGGCTGATCAGGCTGTCCGCCGTGTTCGCGGTGGGCGGGCGCGGCGACCAGGGGGAACGCGGCGTCCCGCCCGAGGACCTCCTGCCGCCGCTGTGGAAGATCCCGATCTTCGGCGGCTTTTCCGTGTCCCGGGGCAGGCAGCCTCGTTAACCCGCGGCGCACCCGGCCGTCCGGATGAATATCACGCGCCCTGGTGGTAGCCATGGCGGCCAGCAGGGAAATAGCCTGGCCGCCATGGCTACCGATTTCACCGAGGAAACCGCTGCCGAGGCGGTCATCGAGTCCTTCGCGCCGGACACGGATGACAGGCTCCGCGAGGTCCTGGCCTCGCTGGTGCGGCACCTGCACGCGTTCGCCCGCGACGTCGAGTTGACGATCCCCGAGTGGGAGAAGGCGATCGACTTCCTGACCCGGGTGGGCCATCAGTGCGACGACGAGCGGCAGGAGTTCATCCTCCTGTCGGACGTCCTGGGGCTGTCGATGCTGACCGAGACGATCTCCAACCGCAAGTTCGGCGTGGCGACCGAGTCGACGGTGCTCGGCCCGTTTCACGTGGTGGAGTCGCCGGCCCGCGCGCTTGGCGACACCATCGACCTGGTGGGCACCGGCACGCCGTGCGTGGTCACCGGCCGGGTCGTCTCGGTGGACGGCACCCCGCTGCCCGGCGCCACCCTCGACGTGTGGCAGGCCAATGACCAGGGGTTTTACGACGTGCAGCAGCCCGACGTGCAGCCGCGCACGAACGGCCGCGGCCTGTTCACGGCCGACGACCAGGGCGAGTTCTGGTTCCGCACGATCGTGCCGAGCTACTACCCGATCCCGACCGACGGGCCGGTCGGCGAGCTGCTGAAGGCAACCGGCAGGCACGCGTTCCGCCCCGCCCACATCCACTTCATCGTGGCGGCCCCCGGCCACCGCGACCTGACCACGCACATCTTCGTGGCGGGCAGCGAGTACATCGAGTCCGACACGGTGTTCGCGGTGAAGAAATCCCTCGTCGTCGACTTCGAGGAGGTCACGGACCCGGCTTCGGCGGAAAAGTGGCGCGTCGGCAAAGTCCCGTTCCGGCACGCCGACTTCGACATCGTCATGCAGCCCGCACCCAAGGCGTAACGGCATAAGCCGCATGCCGAACGGTTCGCCGCTTCGCGTTACCAGGCGGCGCGCTGACGGCTGCGCGAAGCAGCGGCTCGTCCGGCTGCGGCGGTCTGGCCGTTGACACGGATCTGCCCCAGGCCGACCACGGTCAGCGGGGACCCGTCGCGGCCGGCCAAGGTGCCCGGTGAACCAGGGGAGCGTCGCGCCTGAGATCCGGCTCAGCGCGCCAGTCCCCGCCAGCATTTTCGGCCTGAGCCCGTGGCGAAGCCGCGAGGAGATAAGCGGCGGCCCTCCGGGCCAGCGAATCACGACCAGAGCTTTCCGGTGGGGACAGCGGCTTCCGGAATGTCGGGCGCTGGCGCGCCCGACATTCCGGAAATTTCACGATCCGCTCAGCGGCGGAGCTCCGCCGCCAGCGCCGCGCCGATCGTCGGGTGCTCGAACTCGAAGCCCGCTTCCGCCAGCCGTGCGGGCAGCACGCGGGCGCTCGTCAGCAGTTCGGCCGACATCTCGCCCAGGCCGAGCTTCAGCGCGAACGCCGGGACGCGGAGCCAGGGAAAGTCCGGGCGCTTGAACGCCGCGTGCAAGGCCGTCGTGAGCTGGGCGTTCGTGACCGGGTTGGGCGCGGTCAGGTTATAGGGGCCGCTGCGCTCGCCGGCGCCGTTACGCCCGGCGTCACCCGGCCTGGTGCCATCCGGCCCGGTCCCCGCGCCGTCGAGCAGGAAGCGGATCGCGCGCACCTCGTCGGTGAGCGAGATCCAGCTCATCACCTGGCTGCCGTCGCCGAAGCGGGGCAGCACGCCGAAGCGGGCGGGCCCGGCGAGCCGCCGCAGGACGCCGCCGCCCGCCCCGAGCACGAGGCCGCTGCGCAGGTGGACGACGCGGACGCCCGCCTCGCGGGCCGGGCCGGCGGACGCTTCCCAGTCGTGCACGACGCGCGACAGGAACGCCTTGCCGGCCGGCGCCGTCTCGGTGACCGCACGGCCGCCGGTGTCGCCGTACCAGCCGATCGCCGAGGCGACGACGAACGCCTTCGGCCGCGGCTGCGCCGCCGCGACCGCGGCGGCCAGGGCCGAGGTGGCGAGGACCCGGCTGGCCCGGATCTCCGCCTTGTAGCCGGCGGTCCAGCGGTGGTCGCCGACGCCCGCGCCCGCCAGGTGCACGACGGCATCGACACCGGACAGCGCCGGGTTGCCCGCGTCGGCGGCGTGCGGGTCCCAGCGCACCTCGGTGATCAACGCGTCGCCGCCCGTGCTTTCCATGCCCGTGCGCGGCGGCCGCCTGACCAGGCGGACGACCTGATGGCCGTCCGCCCGCAGGCTTGCCGCCAGCGCGGTGCCGATCA
>DAHWEX010000618.1 GCA_027326205.1 Actinomycetota bacterium | reverse complement strand
ACGGCGGCCTGCCTCCGGGCCTGCGGTGCACGAGGCGCGCGTGGCGGCGGTCAGGCTCGCTGCCGGGCTGGCGGCGCGGCGCGGCCGCCTGTTCCCGCGGGCGCCGGGCACGTAACTCGCACCTGCCGCATCCGCACTGGTTTCCCGTCTCGGCGCCGATGCGGCCCGAAGTCGCTACGTTACGTGACGACTGTCTCAAGTTCATGTCGTGAGAAACGCCGTTCGGCACGCCTGCCGGCAAGATGAGTGAGATCCGGCATCTTCCGTGAGACGGGACAGCGGCCCCGCCGGCTCTTTCGGCCCTCTCCCCTGTGCGCCGATAATGCGCATTATGTAAAGTTAGCTTTTCGCGGGCTGGACTGCGCACGATGTCGGCGTAAGGATGGCTCCGTGACAGGAACGGGCGCCGCCGGCCTCGGGCGGGTGTTCAACGAGGTCCCCGAGCTCTACGACCGGACGCGGCCGGGCTACCCGGACGCGCTCTTCGCGGACCTCGCTGAGGTAACCGGCCTGGGCGAGCGGTCGCGGGTGCTCGAGGTGGGCTGCGGCACCGGCCAGGCGACGCGGCCGCTGGCAGCGCTCGGGTGCCAGGTGACCGCCGTCGAGCCCGGGGACGGCATGGCGGCGCTGGCCCGCCGGCGCCTCGCGGCCTTCGGCAACGTCAGCGTCGAGTCGTCGGCGTTCGAGGACTGGGACGACCGCGGCCGGCGCTTCGACGTCCTGCTCGCCGCGTCGTCCTGGCACTGGGTCGACCAGGCGGCCGGCTGGCCCAGGGCCCGCGGCGTGCTGCGCCCGGGCGGCTGGATGGCCCTGCTGGGCCACGTCACGGTCCGCACGCCGGGTGAGCCGGACATGTACGCGGAGACCGCCGACCTTCACGAGCGCTTCGCGCCGGGCGATCCCAGCTGGGGGCACCCGCCGCTGGAGGAGGAGGTGCGCGCGGGCAGCGAGGGGTGGGGGCCGGCCGTGGCGGACCCGGGCGGTCTGTTCGGCCCGGCGGCCGCCCGCTGGTACCCCGGTGTCCTGTGGTTCGACGGGGCGGGCTTCGCCGATTACCTCCGCACGCTGTCGATCTACCGCAAGCTCGGCGCCGGCGTCCGCGAGCCGCTGCTGGACGCGATCGCCGAGCGCGTCCGCACGCGGCTGGGCGACCGCGTGCCGCTCCGGTACCTGAGCATGCTGCGCGCCGGCCAGCGAGCCGGCTGAGCATCGCCGGCCGCCCGGCCCGGGGAAAGGCGAGGGAAGACAAGGCCAGGCCGAACGGCGGCGTGCTCCGCGCCCCGGTCCCCCGCCGCGGTCACCCCCGCGGGACCGGCCCGCCGGGGGTGACCGGGCCAGGCCCGGGACGGTAGCGTGGCGGCATGGACGTCACCGAACGCGGCACCGCCTCCTCCCGCGGCCCCGCCGCAAGCGGCGCGGTGCGGGCCGAGCCGGGCGCGAAGCGGGTCCGCGCCTACCTGGCCGGCCGGCTCGTCGCGGACACCCGCCGCCCGTGGCTGGTCTGGGAGGGCCCGCACTACCCGGCCTACTACCTGCCGGCCGGCGACGTGACCGCCGAGCTGGTCCCGACGGGGGAACGCGAGCACTCCCCGAGCCGCGGCGACGCGGTGCTCTACGACGTGCGCGCCGGCGAGGCGGTCGCCTGCGGCGCGGCGCGCCGCTACCCGCAGTCGCCCATGCCCGAGCTGCGGGACCTGGTCCGGTTCGACTGGCCGGCGATGGACGAGTGGCTGGAGGAGGACGAGCCCGTGTACACGCACCCCCGCGACCCCTATCACCGGGTCGACATCCTCGCGAGCTCCCGGCACGTGCGGGTGGAGGTCGACGGGGTGACCGTCGCGGACTCGGCCCGGCCGGTCATCCTGTTCGAGACGGGCCTGCCGCCGCGCTACTACCTGCCGCTGCCCGACGTCCGCACCGACCTGCTCACCCCGACGGCCACCCAGACGCACTGCCCGTACAAGGGCACCGCGACCTACTGGTCGGTCGACACCGGGCACGGCCCGCGCCCGGACCTGGTGTGGGCGTACCGGGCGCCGCTGCCGGAAAGCCAGAAGGTCGCGGGCCTGGCCTGCTTCTACGACGAGAAGGCAGACGTCTACCTCGACGGCGAGCTGCAGGAGCGCCCCCGCACGCCCTTCTCCTGACCCGGACGCCGTGCCAGGCTGGCCGCGCGCTCCCCCGCGGCGGCCCGGCCCGGGGTCGAGGACCACCTGGTCAGGGTCGAGGACCGCCTCGGGAACGTCGAGGCTGACCTCGGAACCGTCAAGATCGGCGTTCACGCGATCCTCGACCTGCTCGACGCGCACCTGGCGCGGAAGCCGCGCCTGAGCCTGCCCGCCCTGCGGCGCGCCCCCGGCAGCGGCCGCTTGCCGAGTTCAGGGACCGTGCCTCCGCGCAACCGGTGCGCGCGCTAGCTGAATTGACGCTCAGGCGGCATCCGCAGATGGCAACGATTTTCCAATTGAACGCTTTGCCAATGAATGATAATTGATAATGCGCTCCCCTTGGCAAGGTGCCTCGCTGCCGCCCGGCTTGGCAGCGAGTTGCCAACTCCCCCTCCCCCGCCCGCCGCGGCCGGCCAGGATCGTGAGGGTGGAGACAGTTCCCGGCGTCCCGCCGTCCCGCCCCGTCCTGATCGTCGTCAGCGGCCCGCCCGGGTCGGGCAAGACCACGCTGGCCCACCAGGTCGCCCGGGCCGTCGGCTGCCCGGCCGTCTGCCGCGACGAGATCAAGGAGGGCATGGCGCACGCCTCCCCGGGGTTCACGCCGGGCGAGGGGGACGAACTGGCCTGGCGCGCCCTCCCGGCGTTCTTCGGCGCGCTGCGCCTTCTCCTGGAGGCCGGCGTGACCACGGTGGCCGAGGCGGCGTTCCAGCACCACGTGTGGCGGCCGAACCTGGACCCGCTGCTGCCCCTGGCCGAGGCCCGGGTGATCCGGTGCCGCGCCGACCCCGGCGCCGCCTACGACCGCGTCGTCCGCCGCCAGTCCGCTGACCCCGTCCGCCGCGCCCACCCGGGGCCGCCCGGGCGTGAGGAGTACCTGCGACTGCTGCGCGCGTTCCGCCCGCTCCGCCTCGGCGCCCCGCTCATCGAGGTCGACACCACGTCCGGCTACCGGCCGTCCCTGGCCGGAGTCGTCGCGTTCGCCGCCGCCCGCGCATAGCGGCGCCACGTGGCCCGGTGGTGTCGGCGGCGGGCAGGAAGCCGGGCCCCACGGCGGACGGCCCGTCGACCAGACAAGGCGAACGCCGTCCAGGAAACGCGGCCGCAGCGCCAGCGCGGCCATGCCGGACGGCATGGCCCGGTGCGGCGACGGGTACGGGACGCCGAACTGCCCGGGGCTCATGAGCGCGCCCCCGCCTTGCCCGCCTGCCTCGGGGCGGGCTGGCGGCGGCCATGGTCGCCTCGATGGCCGGCCCTAGCGGGACGCGTCCTGGGTTGTCCGGGCTTAGCGCCGGAGGCGGGCGCGGGCCGCGGCCGGCGCTAGCGTGGCAAGTGCGGGGACCGTGGTCCGGACGGCCGGGTGGGGCCGTCCGGGCCGGGGGCGGGCGCCGGCCCGCCCGGTAGCCGGGCGGCGGTGACCGCGAAGGTGGCGTAGCCCATGGTGAACGACCCGCCCGCCGCGTCGACGGCGGCGCCGAGCCCGTCGAGGACGGCCTCCTGGGCGGCGGCCGGCATCCGGGTGAAGCCGCCGGTGGTCGGCACCAGGTCCAGCCACTCGGCCCGGGTGTAGGGGCGGGCCCAGTGGAAGAGCCACTCCTGCGGCTCGCCGAACGCTCCCGCCTGCCGCATCCCCCCGGCGGCCCTCGCGCCCATGCCCTGCCGGTAGGGGCCGAGGGCGGGCGCGGACCAGAAGGCGCCTGCCGGGGAGCCGGGCAGGACCCGCCGGAACACCGCGGCGAACGCCTCGCGCAGGGCCTCGGGGGGCTCGAAGACGTTCCAGAAGACGGCGAGCCGCCCGCCGGGCCGGAGCACCGCGGCGGCCTTGGCCGCCCCGGCGACCGGGTCCACCCAGTGCCACGCCTGGGCGGCGGTGACGGCGTCGAAGGTCCGGCCGGCCGGGTCCCAGTCCTCGAACGCCGCGACCTCGGCCTCGGTGCCGCCGGCCCTGGCCCGCTCGGCCATCCGGGGGTCGGGGTCGACGCCGAGCACCCGGCAGCCGGCCGCCGCCAGCAGCCGGGACGAGATGCCCGTCCCGCAGCCGGCGTCCAGGAAGTCGCGGCCGGGGCTGGCGGCGACGATGCGGGCGATCAGGCCGGCGGGGTAGCCGGGACGGGCCCGGTCGTAGCGGCCGGCCTCCGCGCCGAACCCCTCGGCGACCTGCCGCTGCTGGTGAGGAGGCCCGGCCGCGGGCGAGGCGGGCCACTGCGGGCCCGGCCCTGGAGGTAGAGTGGTCATGTGCCCACTTTAAATGGGCAACTGCCCACTCGATGCGGGCGTTCGCGGCCGGCGAAGGACACGGCCCGGGGACGCAGCACGGAAAGGACGTGCCGGAGGTGCCGACCGGAGTGGCCATCCGCGACCCGCGCGGGCAGCTGCTCGACGCCGCCGAACGAGTCCTGCTGCGCGACGGGCCCGCCGCGCTGACCAGCCGCGCGGTCACCGACGAGGCCGGGGTGGCCAAGGGCGTGCTGCACCGGCACTTCGCCGACTTCGAGGGCTTCCTGGCCGAGTTCGCACTCGAGCGCGTCGCCGCGGTCAACGACCGGGCCGCGGCGCTGCGCGCCGCGGCCGGCGCCGGCACCGTCACCGGGAACCTCGCGGCCGCGCTGCCCGCCCTGTTCACCCCGCCGCTCCTGGCCCTGGCCCGCCTGGTGCTGGCCCGCGACGAGCTGCGCGCCCGGCTGCGCGCGGCCACCGGATCCCGCCTCCCGCTGATGTCCGAGTGGGTCGCCCTGGCCGCCCGCTACCTGGAGGCCGAACGGGGCCTCGGCCGCCTCTCCCCTGCGGCCGACATCCCCGTGATCGCCCCGATGCTGGTCAGCGCGGTGCACCTGCTGTTCACCGACACCGACGGCCCCCCGCCGGACCACGCCGCCGTCACCAGGACCGTCGCCGCGGCCCTCGCCGCGGCCGGCCCGGCCCGGTAGCTGGCGGACCTTCTCCCCGCAGCCCAGGCTCGGCGCCCGGTGCTGATACCCCCAACCGCGGGCCGCGGTCCGGCGTCTTCAGGTTCGGTATGACCGGCTGGGCACTGCCCGTTACCGTCGGAAGGACGTCATGCGCGCTGACCCGTGGGCCGGGATCTCGGCACTGGCGTCGCTCGCGCTGCTCGCGGGCTGCGC